>JBEKZK010000579.1:0-3945 GCA_049509935.1 Xanthobacteraceae bacterium
CTCTACGCTGCGATCCAGGACACCGGAAAGCCGCTTGCCTTCCATGCCGGCTACCATTGGCAGGATCCCTCGCTGGCGACCATCAACCGCTTCGTCGGCATGCATGCGCTGGGCTTCGTGTGGTGCAGCCTGGTGCACATGACCAACTGGATTCTCAATGCCCTGCCGGAGCGGTTTCCCCGTCTCAACACCATCTGGATCGAAAGCGGGCTCGCCTGGGTGCCGTTCCTGATGCAGCGCCTGGACGATCAGTTCCTGATGCGCCAGTCCGAAGCGCCGCAGCAAGCGGCTGCCCAGCGACTACATGCGTACCAATTGTTTCTACACGACACAGCCGATGGAAACCACGCATCCGAAGGCGCTGCGCAATACGATGGAGATGATCAACGCCGAGACCCAGCTGATGTTCGCGTCGGACTGGCCGCACTACGACTTCGATCTGCCGCAGATGATCTGCGATCTGCCGTTCCTCACCGAGCAGGCCAAGCGCAACATCCTCGGGCTCAATGCCGCCCGCCTGTTCGGCCTCGATCCGACGCCGCGAAAGAAGCTGTAGCGCCGCCGGTCAGTGCGGCACCATGCTGGTGAACGGCGACACATAGGCCTGCAGCATCACCAGCACGCCGACCAGGCAGGCGAGCGCGATCGAGTGCCAGAAGACGAAGCGCAGGATCGAGCCTTCGTGGCCGAACCAGTTGGTCGCCGTCGACGCGACGACGATCGACTGGGCGTCGATCATCTTGCCCATCACGCCGCCGGAGGAATTGGCTGCGGCCATCAGGATCGGATTCAAGCCGAGCTGTTGCGACGTGATCTTCTGCAGGTTGCCGAACAGGACATTCGAGGCGGTGTCGGAGCCGGTGAGCGCGACGCCGAGCCATCCCAGCAGGGTTCCGAAGAACGGATAGAGCACGCCGGTCGCCGCAAAGGCGAGGCCGAGCGTGGCGTCGATGCCGGACATGCGGGTCAGCGTGCCGATCGCCAGCATGGCCATGATGGTGATCAGCGGACGGGCGCACACCTTGATGGTGCGGCCGTATTCCGTCACCAGCTTGACCGGGGAGAAGCCCATCAGGGAGCCGGAGATGATCGCGGCGATCAGCATGCCGCTGCCCGTGTACGACAGGTAGGTGAAGAGGAACTGGCCACGCTCGGGCGTGGGCTTGGCGACGACCGGGGCGACCTTGTTGATCATCTTGTCGAGACCCGGCACGTCATAGTTCCAGCTGAAGATCGGGTTGACCGTGGCCTTGAACCAGCCGGTGCCCCAGACCAGGAGGACCACGCAGACGATGATCCAGGGGAGGAGCGCGAGCCAGACCTGCTCGGTCGAGGGCTTCGGTCCCGGCGCCGCCGGCTTCGCCATGGTGGCGGACGAGTCGTCCCTGGTGCGCAGGGCCGGCGAGAGCCACATCTCCTTCGGTTGCCACACCTGCAGGAAGCCGATGAGGCAGGCCATCGAGATGAGCGATGCGCCGATGTCCACGATCCACGGATTGACGAAGTTGGAGATCAGGTACTGCGGCACCGCGAAGGAGACTCCGGACAGCAGGATCGCCGGCCAGATCTGGATCATGCCGCGCCAGCCGGCGAACGCCCAGATCAGCCAGAACGGCACGATCAGCGAGAAGAACGGCAGTTGGCGGCCGACCATGGCACCCAGCACGTAGGGGTCGAACCCGGTCACGCTGGCGAGCCCCTGGATCGGCGTGCCGAGCGCCCCGTAGGCGACCGGTGCGGTGTTGGCGATCAGCGACAGGCCGGACGCCGCGAGCGGGGAGAAGCCGAGGCCGATCAGGATCGCGCCGGTTACCGCGACCGGCGTGCCGAAGCCGGATGCGCCCTCGAAGAACGCGCCGAACGAGAAGGCGATGAGCAGCAGCTGCAGGCGCCGGTCGGTGGTGACTCCGCCGATCGTGGCCTGCAGGGTCGCGAAGGTGCCCTTCTCGACGGTGAGCCGGTACATGAAGATGACGTTCAGCACGATCCAGCCGATCGGGAAGAAACCGGTGACCGCGCCGAGCACCGCGGCGCGAATCGCCAGATCCGCCGGCATGGTGAACAGGAAGATGGCGACGAGGACGGCGACGACGAGCGCCACGACGGCCGCCACGTGCGCCTTGACCTTGCCGGAGGCGATGAGAACGAGCAACGTCACCACCGGCACGCCGGCCGCGATCGTCGACAAGGCCGCGTTGTCGAACGGATTGTAGACCTGATTCCACATGTGCGCTCCCCCCTTGGGCGACATTGCTGCGGCGCCCATTCGATCTTGTTGTTTCGATCGGGCCAGCCGACCGCATTTGGCCGAGTCACCCTGCGCCGCGCATCGACGCCGATCGACCTTCCCCGGGCATCCCCGAGATCATGCTAGTGTCGAACGCTCGCAAAGGGCAAGGCCGCTTGCCTTCCAGCGCCTTCGAGCGCAATTGACAATTCGTCTGGTGCCGGAGTTGCGGTCGGGTTGACCCGCTGCGAGACGTTCGCTCTGCTGGTTCCGGTCACCTCGCCGGAGCGCGGGGACTTTCGCCGTTTGGAGCCGTCCATGCCCATCCTCAACCGCATCGCCGATCTGCAGCCGGAGGTCGCCGGCTGGCGCCACGACCTCCATGCGTATCCGGAGTTGCTGTTCGATGTGCATCGGACCTCTGCGAGCGTTGCGGACAAGCTCCGGAGCTTCGGCTGCGACGAGGTCGTCACCGGAATCGGCCGGACCGGGGTGGTGGGCGTCATTCATGGGAGCAAGGGCGGCGCCGGCGGTTCGCGGCGCACCGTCGGGCTGCGTGCCGACATGGACGCCCTGCCGATCGAGGAGCAGACCGATGTTCCCTATCGGTCCACGGTGCCGGGGATGATGCACGCCTGCGGACACGACGGCCATACCGCGATGCTGCTCGGCGCCGCGAAATATCTCGCAGAGACGCGCAATTTCGCCGGCACCGCGGTCGTGATCTTCCAGCCGGCCGAGGAGGGCGGGGGCGGCGGCCGGGAGATGGTGGGAGACGGCATGATGGACCGCTTCGGCATCGAGGAGGTCTACGCCATGCATAACATGCCGGGCATTCCGGTCGGCGAGTTCGCGATCCGCCCGGGGCCGATGCTGGCGAGCGCCGACCGCATCGTCATCGACATCGAGGGCGTCGGCGGCCATGCCGCCAAGCCGCACGTGTGCGTGGACACCGTGCTGGTCGGCGCCCAGATGATCAATCAGATCCAATCGATCGTCGGGCGCAACGTCGACCCGCTCGACTCCGCCGTCGTGTCGATCTGCATGTTCCAGGCCGGCACCGCGCCGAACATCATCCCGCAGACCGCGCGCCTGAGCGGAACCGCGCGCACGCTGTCACCGGCGGTGCGCGACCTCGTGGAACGACGGCTGCACGACATCGTGGAGGGAACGGCGCGGCTCTACGGGGCGACCGCCAGGCTCACTTATCGGCGCGACTATCCGGTGGTGCGCAACCACGATCGCGAGACCGCCTTTGCGGCGGCGATCGCCGCCGAGATCGCCGGGCCCGGCAAGGTCGACACCAGCACCCGGCCGATCATGGCGGCGGAGGATTTCTCCTACATGCTCGAGGCCCGTCCCGGCGCGTTCATCTTCATCGGCAACGGGCCGAGCGCCGGGCTGCACAATCCGTCCTACGACTTCAACGACGATGCGATTCCGGTGGGTGCGTCGTACTTCGCGCGCCTGGTGGAGGCCGCGATGCCGGGGTGACGCGGCGCGCTGGTGGTCGCACCCTAATTTTCGGGAACTCCGGCCTTTCGCAGGCCGGCCATGTAGCGGTTGCGGTCGCGGGCATGCTTGAAGGGGTAGACCTCGCCAAACCGCCTGACCGTAAAGTTCGGCTCGAGCGCCAGCAGCGTCTCGATATATTGCCGGGCCTCGTCGCGACGACCGAGATGACCCAGGGCGGCGATCAAATGCTTAAAGGCGGCACT
>JBEKZK010000058.1:0-13222 GCA_049509935.1 Xanthobacteraceae bacterium
ATCGGATCGTCGACGGCCGCGAGGCGGTGACGTTCCTGGTGCGGGTCAAGGAAAGCCTGGAGGATCCCGCCAGGCTGGTGATGGATCTGTAGCGAACGAAAAGCTCGAGCGCATGGCAACCTACGACCTCATCGTCATCGGCAGCGGTCCCGGCGGCTACGTGTGCGCCATCAGGGCGGCACAGCTTGGAATGAAAGTCGCCGTCGTCGAGAAGGACAAGACCTTCGGCGGCACCTGCCTCAACGTCGGCTGCATCCCGTCGAAGGCGCTGCTGCATGCCTCCGAGCTCTACGAGGAGACCGGGCACACGTTTGCCCGGATGGGCATCATGGTCGGCAAGCCGAAGCTCGACCTGCCCGCCATGATGGCGTTCAAGGACCAGGGCGTCGACGGCAACGTCAAGGGGGTGGCGTTCCTGTTCCGCAAGAACAAGATCGAGACGTTCCTCGGCACCGGCCGCATCGCGGCGCCGGGCCAGGTCGAGGTCACGGGCGCCGACGGCGCCCAGGCGCTGGAGACCAAATTGCTGGAGACCAAGGCGATCGTCATCGCCACCGGGTCCGACGTGGCGCGGCTCGACGGCATCCCGATCGACGAGAAGCGCATCGTGTCGTCGACCGGGGCGATCGCGCTCGACCGCGTGCCGGAGCGGCTGCTGGTGATCGGCGCCGGCGTGATCGGGCTCGAGCTCGGCTCGGTGTGGCGGCGGCTGGGCTCGCAGGTCACCGTGGTCGAGTTCCTCGACCGCATTCTGCCCGGCATGGACAACGAGGTCGGCAAGCAGACCCAGCGCCTGTTCCAGCGGCAGGGCATGACCTTCAAATTGTCATCGAAGGTCGCCGGCGTCGATGCCACCGGCAACAAGCTCGAGGTCGCGATCGAGCCTGCCGCGGGCGGCGCCTCCGAGACGATCGAGGCCGACGTCGTGCTGGTCGCGATCGGCCGCGTGCCCTACACGGCGGGTCTCGGCCTGGAGGCCGTCGGGGTGAAGACCGACCCGCGCGGCCGCATCGTGGTGAACCACAACTATGAGACCAATGTGAGCGACATCTTCGCGATCGGCGACGTCATCGCGGGTCCGATGCTCGCCCACAAGGCCGAGGACGAAGGCATCGCGGTCGCCGAGATTCTGGAAGGGCAGGCCGGCCACGTGAACTACGACGTGATCCCCAACGTGGTCTACACCTATCCGGAGATCGCCTCGGTCGGCAAGACCGAGGAGGAGCTCCAGCAGGCCGGCATCGTCTACAACACCGGGAAGTTTCCGTTCACCGCCAACGGCCGCGCCAAGGTCAACATGACCACCGACGGCTTCGTGAAGATCCTGGCGGACGCCGTCACCGACCGCGTGCTCGGCATCCATATCGTGGGCGCCGACGCCGGCAACATGATTGCGGAAGCCGCGATCGCGATGGAGCTCGGCGCCTCGTCGGAGGATATCGCGCGCACCTGCCACGCGCACCCGACGCTGCCCGAGGCCGTAAAGGAAGCCGCGATGGCGGTCGCCAAGCGGGCGATCCACATGTAGGCAGCTCAATGGCCGGGCACGTGGCCTCCGGCAAACATGTTCAGCACCAATTCGGGGGCGTACAGGCCGACGATCACGAACGCGAGCCCGATGACGCCGAGCCCCCCGCTGAGCCAGGCCAGGAGGGCCATCGAGGTGATGATCGAGGCCGAGGCGAGCACGATGCCGATCTGCAGCGCCGCCGAGGCGATCTCGTAGTTGTGGTACTGCTCCAGCAGGTGATCGCGCTTCTCCTCCAGCATCTTCGCCTTCTCCATCAGCTCCTTCATGCCTTCGCGCTTCTCCGGATCGGACTCCCAGCGCTTCAGCCGCTTGTCCCAGTCCTCGACCCTCTTGGTCAGCGCCGCCTTCCTGGCCGGATCGGACTCGGCCGCGATCTCGATCTCCATGACCTCCTTGGCGGTGCTCACCGTGGTCGAACGGATGTTCCTCGCCTGGTAGAACGACCAGGTGTCCGACGCCTGGACCGTGCTGGTGAGCGCCCCGGTCTGGGCGCTCTTGCCCAGCGTCTCCGACAGGGCAAGAACCAGCGCCAGCACCGAGATCAGCAGCGCGATGCCCTTGTCCTGATGTGACGCATGCTCGGCCAGCTCGGCATGCTCGTGCGCTTCGCTCATGGTCGCCCCCTCGCGTCCGGTCGATGGTCCCAGCGGACGATTGAACGAAGCCGCCGCGATGCGCAAGGGGCGAAAATGTGGCGCCGCGAGTTATCAAGTGACGCATGTTCTTGTCGGCGAACCGGCAACCACCCCCGGATCAAGTCCGGGGGCAGGCTTCGCCGGAACATGCGACTCCCAAGTGGCGCATGTTCTTGTCGGCGAACCGGCGACCACTTCGCCGGAACATGCGCAATCACGCCCGCGGGTGGGCGCTGCGGTAGACCCTCATCAGCTGCTCGGCGTCGACCGCGGTGTAGATCTGCGTGGTCGACAGCGAGGCGTGGCCGAGCAGCTCCTGGATGGCGCGCAGGTCGCCGCCGCGGGCGAGCAGATGCGTCGCGAAGGAATGGCGCAGGGCATGCGGCGTTGCCGTGTCGGCGAGGCCGAGCGCCCCGCGCAGCCGCTCCATGGTGAGCTGCAGGATGCGGGGCGACAGCCTGCCGCCCTTGGCGCCGACGAACAGAGGCCCGTCGAGCACGAGCACGTAGGGACATAGCGCCACGTAGTCGGCGATCAGCCCGAGCACGCGGACGAGCACCGGCACCATGCGGGTCTTGTTGCCCTTGCCGGTCACCACGATGATGTCACCCTTGCCGGGCTCCGGCACGTCCTTGCGGCTGAGCCCGAGCGCTTCCGAGATGCGCAGGCCCGATCCGTAGAGCAGCGCCAGCACGGCGGCGTCGCGGGCGAGGACCCACGGCTCCCGCTCCTCTCCGGCGCGCACACCGGCGTCGGCGACGCGCCGCGCGGTTGCGATCGTGAGCGGCTTCGGCAGGGTCCGGGCGATCCTGGGGGCCCGCACCGCGGTGAGCGCGCCGACCCTGCCCTGGTGGTTGCGCTCGAGAAAGCGCCCGAACGAGCGCACTCCGGCGAGCCCCCTCATCAGCGACCGGCTTCCCACGCCGGCGGCCCGCCGGCTCGCCATGAACGCGCGCACGTCGCTCGGCGCGATGGCGGCGAGCGCCTCGAGCGACGGCGGGCCGTCGAGATGCCGGGCGAGAAACGCCAGGAACTGGGTGACGTCGCGCCGATAGGCCTCGACCGTGTGAGCGGACATGCGCCGCTCCGCCGCCAGATGGGCGATCCAGCGCACCATCTGCGCGGTCACGTCGGCGGCGGCCACCTCGAGCTCCAGCGGCGACTCGTCCATGTGCAACCGTCCACCCTTTGACTCGACTTGACCAGCAGGTATCTCACGGGTTCCGTTCACCTTGTCTTAACCGCCGGCTCCGGCCGCCAGGACCGCATGGCAAAACGCACCGTCGACGTGCTGGTCCCCGTGGCGCTCGACCAGGCCTATTCGTACCGGGTGCCGGACGGGCTCGACGTCGCGCCGGGTGATATCGTGTGCGTGCCGCTCGGCGCCCGCGAGGTGCTCGGCACCGTCTGGGCCGACGGCGCCGCGCGGCCCGGCCTCGACAACAGGCTGAAGGACATCGCCGAGAAGGTCGAGGTGCCGCCGCTGCGGCCGGAGCTGCGCACGTTCGTCGACTGGGTCGCAAACTACACGCTCGGTTGCCGCGGCATGGTGCTGCGCATGGCGCTGCGCATGGGCGAGCACCTCGGCCCGGAACGGCCGCGGGTCGGCGTGCGGCTCGCCGGGAACGCGCCGGACCGCATCACGCCGGCGCGGCGCCGCGTGCTGGAACTGCTCGCCGACGGTCTGACCCGGAGCAAGGCCGAGGCCGCACAGGAAGCCGGCGTATCGGTCGGCGTCGTCGACGGGCTGATCGACGAGGGGACCCTCGAGACCCTGGTGATGGCCGCGGAGCCCGTTGCCCGCTGCCCCGATCCGGACCACGCGGTGCCGGAATTCAGCGCCGCGCAGCGCGAGGCGGGCGACGCCCTGCGGGCCAGCGTCGCAGCCGGCGGCTTTGCGGTGACCCTCGTCGACGGCGTCACCGGCTCCGGCAAGACCGAGGTCTATTTCGAGGCCATCGCAGAAGCCGTCCGCGGCGGGCGGCAGATCCTCGTGCTGCTGCCGGAAATCGCGCTGACGGCCCAGTTCCTCGATCGCTTTGCGGCGCGCTTCGGTGCACCGCCGGCCGAATGGCATTCCGGCATGACGCCGCGCCGGCGGGCCCGCACCTGGGCGTCGGTTGCCGACGGCAGCGCCAGGGTCGTGGTCGGCGCGCGCTCGGCGCTGTTCCTCCCCTATGCCGATCTCGGTCTCATCGTGGTCGATGAGGAGCACGATCCGGCGTACAAGCAGGAGGACGGCGTGCGCTATCACGCGCGCGACATGGCGGTGGTGCGCGGGCATATTGCGGGCATTCCGGTGGTGCTCGCATCGGCGACGCCGTCGGTCGAAACCGAGGTCAACGCGCGGCGCGGGCGCTACCGCCGGCTGTCGCTGCCGGAGCGCTTCGGCGGCCAGCATGTGCCGGCAATCGAACCGATCGATCTCACGCGCGAGGGGCCGCCGCGCGGCCGCTTCATCGCGCCGCGGCTCGCCGAGGCGATCGCGCACACCATCGAGCGCAACGACCAGGCCCTGCTGTTCCTCAATCGCCGCGGCTACGCCCCGCTGACCTTGTGCAGGTCGTGCGGGTTCCGGGTGCAGTGCCAGAACTGCGACTCGTGGCTGGTCGACCACCGTTTCCGCCGGCGGCTGGTCTGCCATCACTGCGGCTTCTCGATGCCGCCG
This sequence comes from Xanthobacteraceae bacterium, assembly GCA_049509935.1. Classification (GTDB taxonomy): domain Bacteria; phylum Pseudomonadota; class Alphaproteobacteria; order Rhizobiales; family Xanthobacteraceae; genus AP-16. The sequence continues at coordinate 4,835 of JBEKZK010000058.1, forward strand.
CCCGCCGCATGTCCGAAGTGCCAGGCGACCGACTCGTTCGTCGCCTGCGGACCCGGCGTCGAGCGGCTCGAGGAGGAGGTGGCGGGACTGTTTCCGGACCGGCGGGTCCTGGTGCTCTCCAGCGATCTCATCACCTCGATCGAGGTGCTGCGCGAGGAGCTGGCGAAAGTCGCCGACCACAAGGTCGATATCGTGATCGGCACCCAGCTGGTCGCCAAAGGCCACCATTTTCCCAAGCTCAACCTGGTCGGCATCGTCGATGCCGACCTCGGGCTCGGTCGCGGCGACCCCCGCGCCGCCGAGCGAACGTTCCAGCTCCTGCATCAGGTGGTCGGGCGCGCCGGCCGCCACGAGGGTCGCGGCTTCGGCATGATCCAGACCTATCAGCCAAACCATCCGGTCATGCAGGCGCTGATCAAGGGCGATCGCGAGGCGTTCTACTCGGCCGAGATCGCGGCGCGCGAGCGCACCCATTATCCGCCGTTCGGCAGGCTGGCGAGCCTCGTCATGTCGGGCGGCGACAAGCCCGCGACCGAAGGCTTCGCCCGCCGCGTCGCAGTGGCGGCGCCGCACGACGAACGGGTCCGCGTGCTCGGACCCGCCGAGGCGCCGATCGCGCTGGTGCGCGGGCGCTACCGCTTCCGCATCATGGCGAAATCGCAGCGCGGGTTCGATCTGTCGGCCTATGTGCGGGCATGGCTCGAGGCGGCACCCAAGCCGAAGGGCAACGTTCGGCTCGACGTCGACATCGACCCGCAGAGCTTCCTGTAGCGCCATCAGGCGTAAAGGTGAGGCGTCCAGTCCCCGTCGGTGATCCTGCGCGCGAGGAGGCGTCCGATCGGATCGGCCGGACGACTTGCCGCGTATGCCAGCATCATCTCGCGCCCGCGGCTGGAACCGGCCGAATAGGCGGAGAACGCCTCCAGATACGACGAGAGCCACGGCGCGTCGGCGACAGATCCGTCGATCGGCTCGAAAATGTCGATCGACCCGGCCTTCGCCCTGAGCACCACCGAGCCGATCGGACGGAACGTCCCGGACCCGCACCGGTCCACGGTGCTGCGCGCGATGCAGATACGCGTCCCCAGGATCTTGTTGACGGCTTCCAGCCGGGCCGCCGTGTTGACCGTGTCGCCGTACGCCGAATAGTCGAAGCGCCGATGGCCGCCGAAGTTCCCCACGATGGCGCAGCCGGTGTTGACGCCGATCCGCGTCGATCCGAACGGGATGTTCCGTCGCCGCTGCTGGGCGGAAAACTGCACCGAAAATGCGTCCATCGCGCGTGCGCAGGCGACCGCCCGCACCGCGTGATCGGGCTGATCGACGGGCGCGTTGAAGATGACGTGCACGGCATCGCCGATCAGCTTCACGATGGTGCCGCCGTGGTCCATGGCGATCGAGCACAGGGAATCGAGATAGGTGTTGAGGACGGCGACGAGCTGCTCGGGCGGGCAATGCTCGGCAAAATCCGAAAACCCTTCGAGATCGGTGAACAGACAGCTGATCTCGCGCGGCTCTCCATCCAGCTGCACGCGCCACGACCTCTGCACCAGCTGCTCCACCAGGGCCGGCGCCAGATACTGGCTGAAAGCGCGCTTGAGCTTGATGCCGTCGCGCTCGATGAGAAAGTAGCGTGCGATCACGGTCGCCACGGCGGCGATCACAGCCGCGATGCAGACGAGGGTCGGATCGACGAGAAGATGACGGTCCGTGTAGCCGTACCAGGCAGCTGCCGGCGCGACGACGACCGTGGCGGCCAATGCGGCAAATCCCCAGAGGACGTTTCGCAACGCGCACGCGAGGACCAGGCCTGCGGCGAGGACGACGGCGGCCGCCATCTCGGCAGCCGCGAGCCAGGCGGGGCGATCCAGATAGACCCCCAGCAGCATCTGCTCGACCGCCTGGGCGTAGATGCTCACACCGTGCTCGAATGGGCCGAGCGGCGTCGCCAGAATGTCCGACAGTCCGCTGGCGCTGGTGCCGACGAGCACGATGTGGCCGGCGATGCGGTCCGCGACGCGCGAAGTCTGATCGGGTGCGAGAACCAGCCACGCCGGAATCGTGCGCTCGGGAACCGGGCCGGTGAAGTACATCCGCAAACCCGAGTCCGCGTCGGCGCGAACGATGATGTCCCCCACCCTGAGCCGCAGTGGCGACACCGACGCGACGGATTGATCACGGCGCAGCGCGATCGTGTCGGCGCCGCGCGCAACGCGAAGCGCCTCGAGCGGTAATGACGGGATGATCCGGCCCTTGTGGCGCGCCAACAGAGGAAAACGGCGGACGGTTTCGCCGTCGTCAGCGGTGATGCTGAAGCTGCCGATTCCCTTGGCGGCGGCCTCCAGCATCGGCAGATTGGTCACGGCGCCCGGGTACTGCGTGATCGACCCGGCCGGATCGTCTCCCACCAGCGCGAACCCGACTTTCACGGCGGGGGCGGCAGGTTGCTCCGATCCGACCAGGGCCACCGGCAAGACGACCGGACCCGAGGCGATCGCTTCGGCAAATCGCCGATCGTAGTCCGGCACATCCTCGACGGAAATCGCAGCGGTCGCAAAGCCCGACCGTGCGCGCCACTTTTCCATCAGCAACGACGGCGAGGTCCGATCGCGTTCCGAAAACAAGACATCGAATGCGATCGATGCGGCACCAAGCCCTGCAATGCGTTCGGTCAGCGCCGACAGGAGGTCACGCGACCACGGCCACTGACCGAGGCGCTTCAGGCTCTCGTCATCGATATCGACGATGCGCACCGGTACCGGAACGTATGGCCGCGGTGCGATCCGTTGCATCGCGTCGAAACCCATGGCCTGCAAGTTCAGGAAAGGCGCCGGCGCGAATGCTCGGATTGCGAGCACCACCGCGATGGTGGAAAAACCGAGCCAGATCGGCACCACCCGGCGCCAAGCCACCCTGGACCAAACGCCGGAGCGCGCTGTCGCCGCGGCCATGACGTGTCCTTCGCAACATCGGCTCGTGCGGCGCGACTCCCGCACCGGTCGAAGCCGCACTCATACTATATCTTGCACTATCTTGCGTGTTGCTCAAACGAGCAGTTTGGCCCAATCTCGCGTTCCCGATGTCGCGCGCGCAGGCGGGGTCGGCGGGAGGAGAGGCGATGCGCCGATATTCAGCCGCGTGGCTCGCGGCCGCCGCGTGCATCTCGGCGGCGGGCGTCGCGCACGCCGAGACCAGGACCGAGACCAGGACAGTCGGCACCGTCGACAAGGTCCAGGCCCAGGTGGTCGCCAGTCAGGCCGGGCAGACGCGCGATTTGGCGGTCGCTTCGGCGCTGCTCTTCCGCGATCGTTGCCGCAGCGGACGCGGCGCGCGGCTTCAGGCGACGCTGATGGACGGCACCCAGCTGACCCTGGGCGAGAACGCGAGCCTGGTCATCGACGAATTCGTCTACGATCCGTTCCGGCCGGCGGCGCTGTCGGTGCGGGTCCCGAAGGGACCGTTTCTGTTCGTCGGCGGCCACATCGAGGAGCAGGCCGGTGCGAAGGTCGATATTCACACGCCGATCGGGACATTGGGGGTTCGGGGAACCACCGTCTGGGGTGGTCCGATCGACAATGGCTATGGGGTGCTCGTGCTCAGCGGCGAAGTGACGGTCAGCACGCGGCACGGAACCGTAACTCTCAGACAGGGCCAGGCAACCATGGTGTTCGGTCAGGCGAGGCCGCAATCAGCGCGGGCCTGGACGGCGGATCGCACGAAGCGTGCGGTTGCGTCGATCAGCTTCGCAACTCCGGCTGGGCGTTAGCTCGGCGGGGCGCCGGGCTGGCATTGCCCGGATTTAACGGGGCGAAATGCTAGAAACGCATCCGACATTCCTCGCCGGGGGCTACTACAATGTGAGCTCACACGGGCTCCGGCGCGATCCTTCCGGGCGGGCAGCAACAGCTGTCCCCCGGGTCCCGAGAGGACCAGCCAAGCAACGGTTCAAGCCGGATTCCGGGGCATCGGAGATCGAATCGGTGACGCCGAACAAGGCCGCATTGGATGACGCACGTCGCCTGCTCGGGAACTGCGTCCTGTTCCGGGATCTCACGAACGCGGAACGCGGCGCCGTCATCGATCGCGCCCGCGTTCGCAATTTCGCACCCGGCGAAAAGATCTTCGCCATCGGGGCGGCCAGCGACCACATGGCGGCCGTCCTGACCGGACAGGTCCGCATCAGCGTTCCGTCGCCCGACGGCAGGGAGGTCCTGCTGGCGATCCTCGAGGGCGGCGAGATCCTCGGCGAGATCGCCGTGCTCGACGGCAAGCAGCGGACCGCCGACGCGACCGCCATCACGCCATGCGCGCTCGCCATTCTCGAACGACACGAGGTCCTGTCGTTTCTCGAGCAGCATCCCGCCGCATGGCTGTCGATCGTCGCCATCCTGTGCGACCGGCTGCGTCGCACCGACGAGCAGCTGGCGGAGGTGGCGTTGCTGCCGCTGCCGGTACGGCTCGCCAAGGCGATCATGCGCATCAACGGGGGCCAATCGAGCACCCGGCCGAGCCGCAGCACCTCGGCTCACCTGTCGCAGCGCGAGCTTGCCAATCTGGTGGGCGCGACGCGGGAGACCGTGAACAAGTGCCTCAAGGCCTGGCAACGCCAGGGCTTGATTCGAATCGACGACGGTCAGATCACGGTCACCGACCGATCCGCCTTCGAGACCCTGTCGGGATTTGATTGATCGCCATCACTTGATGAACGTCCCGTTGCGCAGCTCGGTGACGGCCCGCTGCAGCTCGGCCTGCGTGTTCATCACGATCGGTCCGTACCACGCGACCGGCTCCTCGATCGGCCTGCCGGACACCAGCAGGAATCGGACGCCTTCATCGCCGGCCTGCACCGTCACCTCGTCGCCGCTGTCGAACAGCACCAGCGACCGGTTCCCGGTCTGCTCGCGAATCACCGATTCGCGTCCGTCCACCTCCTTCTCGGTCAGCACGCCGAACGGCTGCGATGCGGAGCGGAACGTTCCGCTGCCCTGGAACACGTACGCGAAGGCGTGCCGCTCGGTCTCGACCGGCAGGGTCTTGCGCCGGCCCGGCGCGACCGAGACGTCGAGATAGCGCGGGTCCGCCGCCACCCCCTCGACCGGTCCGCGCCTGCCCCAGAAATCGCCGCAGATGATCCGGACCCGGGTGCCGTCGTCATCCACGACATCGGGAATCTCGGCGGCGGCGATGTCCTGATAGCGCGGCGGCGTCATCTTGAGCGCCGACGGCAGGTTCGCCCAGAGCTGAAAGCCGTGCATGCGACCCTGCGGATCGCCTTGCGGCATTTCCTGGTGGAGAATTCCGCTCCCCGCCGTCATCCACTGCACGTCCCCGGCGCCCAGCGTGCCCTGGTTCCCCAGACTGTCGCCATGATCCACGGTTCCGGCCAGCACGTAGGTGATGGTCTCGATCCCGCGATGCGGATGCCAGGGAAAACCGGCGCGGTAGTCGTCGGGCCGATCGTTGCGAAAATCGTCGAGCAGCAGGAACGGATCGAACTCGCCGGTGTCTCCAAAGCCGAAGGCACGGCGCAGCTTGACCCCCGCACCCTCGATGGCGGGCATGGATTGCACGATGCGCTTCACGGGTCGAATCGACATGACGGGTGACCTCCTCGACAGGACCGCTGCGCCACCTTGCGTCGCGACCGCCTGCGGCGATTGCCGCCGAGGGCCTTGAACGACGCTATGGCGATGCTAGCATGGTTACTCATTGATACCGAGGCTAGATAGATGACCGCGCGGCTGCCGCAAGAAGGCACATCGCTGATACCGGTCAGCCTCCACGTCGCGGAGGACTGTCGCGCCGTCAGCGAGGTCCTGGCGCGCGTCGGCGACAAGTGGACGGTGCTGGTGGTCACCACGCTGGGTGACGGACCCAGGCGGTTCAACGAGCTTCGACGGGCGCTCGGCAGCATTTCGCAACGGATGCTGACCTTGACGCTCAGGGGCCTGGAGCGGGACGGGCTCGTCACCCGCACGGCGTTCTCGACCGTCCCGCCCCGCGTCGACTATCAGCTCACCCGGCTGGGGCGCTCATTGCTCGAGCCGGTGAGTCGTCTCGGAACCTGGGCGCGCCAGCACCGCACGGCGATCCAGGAGGCGCGGCGGCGCTACGACGCGGTGGAGCACGACCGCTGAACGGTCGGGTGGGAGGAGCAAGGAATGGACGCTGACTACGTCATCGTCGGCGCCGGATCGGCCGGCTGCGTGCTGGCGAACCGCTTGAGCGAGGACGGCGCCCGCGTCGTCCTGCTGGAGGCCGGTCCGCGGGATTGGCACCCGATGATCCACGTGCCGGCCGGAGTGCTCAAGCTGCTGCACAATCCGCGTGTGAACTACAACTACGCGAGCGAGCCCGAGCCCGGGGTCGACAACCGGGCGATCCATTGGCCGCGCGGACGCGTGCTCGGCGGCAGCAGCTCGATCAACGGCATGCTGTACGTGCGCGGCAGCACCGCCGACTACGACGGATGGGCGCAGACCGGCTGCCGGGGGTGGAGCTACGACGAGTGCCTGCCGTTCTTCCGCAAGTCGGAGCGCTACGCGCCCGGCGACGCGCGCTTCCGCGGCAAGACCGGTCCGATGCTGATCGAGGACTACCGCACGGTGCTGCCGCTGACCCATCGGTTCGTCGAGGCGGCGCAGCAGGCGGGTTTCGCGTTCACGCCGGATCTGTCGGGGGCACAGATGGAAGGCGTGGGCTACTCGCAGATGTCGCGCAATGGCCGCTTCCGCGGCTCGACCGCCCGCACATTCCTGGCGCAGGCGCGGGGCCGCGCCAACCTCGTGGTGGAGACCCGTGCGGTCGCGACCCGGCTGCTGCTCGACGGCCGCCGCTGCGTCGGCGTCGCGTTCCGGCAGAACGGCCGGGACCGCGAGGTGCGGGCGCGACGCGAGGTCATCGTATCGGGCGGCACCGTCAACTCCCCGCACCTGCTGCAGGTGTCGGGCATCGGGCCGGCCGAATACCTGAAGTCGATCGGCATCGAGGTTGCGCACGACCTGCCGGGGGTGGGCGCCAATCTGTCCGACCATTACGCCACCCGCATCTCGCAGCGCGTCAGCAACGCGGTGTCGATCAACGAGTTGGCGCGCCTGCCGCGGCTTGCCGGAGAGGTGGCGCGCTGGCTGGTGACCGGCCGCGGGGCGCTGACCTTCGGGGTATCGAGCGCGCAGGTGTTCTGCCGCAGCCGCGACGGGCTGGCTAGCCCCGACATCCAGCTGCGCGCGGCCCGCCAGCCGCGGCACCATCATGGCGCGATCCGCCGACCCGCTGGCGCCTCCGGCGATCCGTCCCAACTATCTATCGGCTCCCGGTGACCTCGACGTCGCTGTCGCCGGGCTGCGGATGGCCCGGAGCATATTTGCTCAGCCGGCGTTCGCGCCGCATTCGGCGGGCGAAACCGTGCCGGGGCCCGATTGCCGGACCGAGCAGGACATGGCGGCCTATGTCCGCAGCGCCGGCACCACCATCTATCACCCGGTCGGCACCTGCCGGATGGGCGAGGATCCGCGGGCCGTGGTCGATTCGCGCCTGCGCGTGCGCGGACTGGGAGGGCTGCGGGTGGTCGATGCGTCGATCATGCCATCGGTGACCACCGGCAATACCAACGGCCCGACGATCATGATCGGCGAAAAGGGCGCCGCCATGATCCGCGAGGATGCCGCCGCGGCGTGACCGACCGTCCCATCGATGATCTGCAAAAGCGGTCACGGCGCACAGCGACCGCCGCAAGCACGCTGGTGCCGGCAGACGAGATGGTGGAGAAGATCAGACGATCCTCGATCAGGATCCCCGCCGCGCCCGCGCGCTCGAGCGATCTGACGGAGCGCTCGACTATCCGTGCATCGTCAGGCCGCCGGAGACGCTGATGGTCTGGCCCGTGATGTAGGCCGCATCGTCGCTCAGCAGGAACGCGATGATGCCCGGATAGTCGGCGGGCTGGCCGAGCCGGCCCAACGGAATGGCCCGTTCCAGTGCCTGGCTGAGCTTCGGCGACTGCTCGATGAACCCGTCGAACAGCGGCGTCTCGGTCGGCCCCGGGCACACCACGTTGAGGGTGACGTTGTGGCGCGCGAGCTCGCGCGCCATGGTCTTGGTGAAGGCGATGATGCCGCCCTTGCAGGCCGAATAGACCGCTTCGCCGGACGACCCGACGCGACCCGCATCGGACGCCACATTGACGACGCGGCCGAACCCGCGCTCGGCGAGGCGCCGGACCGCGACATGATGCAGGTTGAGCGGGCCGTACAGGTTGATGCCGATCACCCTGTCCCAAAAGGCCTGGTCGTTGTCGAAGAAATTGGTCGGCCGGTCCCACCCGGCGATGTTGGCGAGCAGCTCGGTGGCGCCGAACGCGCCCTCGAAGGCGTCGGTGGCCCACTCGAC
>JBEKZK010000580.1:0-3939 GCA_049509935.1 Xanthobacteraceae bacterium
TAGTAAAGAAACTGTCAGATTTCGTGGTCTATCGATAAAGGAGTGATATGTTTAATCGCATGCTGGTAGTGGCAGGCCTTGCGGCCGCTGTAGCAGTGCCAAGCATCGCAGCGGCCGACGCCCCCGCGGCCGCAGCAGCGGCAGCTGCTGCGGCCGCTCCGGCAGTGGCGCCCTGCGATCCATACAAGGACTACAGTTGTTTGGATAAGTCGTTGGGGACCGGGTTCTGGGAGCGGCTGGTCAACTATTACGCCGTGGAATGGAATCAGGCCGCTGCGCCGGTCGATCCGAAGGCGCCGCCGACCCGCCGTGACGGCTGGCCGACCACGCCGATGACAACCCCGCCGATGCCGTTCACCGAGTGGCCGTACGGCGGTGAAGACCTGATGGGCGTCACCACACCCAACTCGATCGACAGTCCGTTCATGACAGCGATTGCCAATACGGCCGTCGGCCAGTGGATGAACGACAACCACTTCCAGACCTATGGCTGGGTCAACGTCGGCGCCAACATCAGCTCGAGCACGACCAAGCCGGGCGGCAACTCGCCGGCGGCCTACGCCTACAACCCCAACGAGGTGACGCTCGATCAGGCGGTGTTCTACTGGGACCGATTCCCTGACACGGTGCAAAAGGACCATTACGACTGGGGCATGCGTCTTTCGGCCATCTATGGCACGAACTATCGCTACACGACCTCGTACGGCATGGACAGCTGGCAATACACGACCCGCAACCGCGCCAACGGCTACGATTTTCCCATGCTCTGGCTCGAGCTTTTTGACCCCTTCGTGATGTCGGGCCTGCAGGTGCGCTTTGGCCGGTTCATCTCGGTACCGGACATCGAGGCCCAGCTCGCGCCCAACAACTACATGTACTCGCACTCGATGACCTATACGTTCGACAACTACACCAATACCGGCATCCAGACGACCCTCGCGGTCACCAAGAACCTGTTCCTGCAAGTAGGCTTGACGGTCGGCTCCGACACGATGCCGTGGAACGCCGGGCGGACGCTTCCCAATCCGTTCCCCAATGTGCTCTATCCCGGCAACACGATGCTCAAGGATCCGGGCGCCAAGCCGTCGGTCACCGGCTGCATTCGCTACCAGACCGACAGCGGCCGCGACAACATCTACCTGTGCGCCGATGCCGAGAACGACGGCGTCTTCGGCTACAACAATCTTCAGTGGTACGGCATGACGTACTACCACAAGTTCAACGATCAGTGGCATCTTTCGTTCGAGACCTACACGCTCGGCGAGAGAAACGTGCCCAACATCAACAACCCGCTGGTCCAGGGCATCGTCGCCGCCGGCGGCACCCCGTTCTCCAACCCGGCCAGCGGCATCGCGTTCAACGCGCCGAACCTGGCGCAGTGCAGCGACGCCACCGCCCTCACCTGCACGACGCAGGTGTTCGCCGCCGTCGCCTACCTGAACTATCGGATCTCGGGTCTCGACAACATCTCGTTCCGCGCCGAATACTACGACGACATGGAGGGGCAGCGCACCGGCACCAAGACGCGCTATGTCGACTGCGGAATCGGCTGGCAGCACTGGCTGTCGCCACAGATCGAGTTCCGTCCGGAAGCCAACTTCTACAAATCGCTCGACGCGCCTGCCTTCAACGGCAACTTCAACGCCCTGCCGACCGCCATCGCGCCGAACAAGGACTACACCTGGATCGCCTCGATGGACGTGATCGTGCACTTCTGATCCGGGGGGCCGGCGCAGGTTAAGAACAACGCTCGCCCTGGACGCGATCCGGGGCGGACGCCGGTTCGCCGACTGAAGCCCCGTCAGTCAGGACATCCGGAGCGTGTCCCGGTTCCCGGCGGGCGTGACACGCTGCGGAGACGACATTGCGGAGACTGCTTGCGTTACCGATGCAAATAAAACCTGTCGGCTGGCCGAACGGGTTGGCCGTGCGGCCGGCCGATCCCTATCCGGCGCTCGCCGCGCTGCTCCTGGTGGCGGCGGTGACGGCCATCCTGTTCCTGCTCAACCCGCTGGTCGGCTTCAGGCACATCTCGATCGTCTATCTGATCCCGGTCATGATCTCCGCCACGCGGTGGGGAACCGTTCCGGCGGTGATCGCCGCGATCGCCGGGTTCGCGTGCGCCGATTTCTTCTTCTATCCGCCGCTCTATACCTTCGTCGTCGACGACCCGCAGCAGCTCCTCGATCTCGTTCTCTTCGTCATCGTGGCGCTGGTCACCGGCTACCTCGCCAACAATCTGCGCCGGCAGGCCGAGATCGCCCGCCGGCACGAGGGCGACATGCGCGATCTCTACGCCTTCTCGCGCCGGCTCGCGCAGTGCGAAGGCGCCGCCGACATCTCCGCGGCGATCGAGGACCATCTGTCGCGCACCGTGCGCCGCCGGGTCGTGCTGATCGGCGTCGCGGCGGGCGGAGGCGCTGCCGGCATGCCCGACGCCGCCATTCCCGACCTGGTCCGGCGCGAGGCCGGCGACATCGCGGCGGGGCAGAGCCCGCGCCGCTTCACCGTCACCGGGGGAGCCTCGGGCAATCTGTGGCTGGTTCGCCCGCTGTCGGCCAAGACGCCGGAGCTCGGCACCATCGCCATCGATCTCGGCGGCGAATCGCGCGAGGCGGCCGATGACATCACCGGCCGCGTCGACGCCGTCCTCGCCGATGCGGCCGAAACGCTCGAGCGCCTCGACGTCGCCACCGCCCTGCACGACGCCAGGCTGCGCGCCGAGACCAACCTGCTGCGCGATGCGCTCATCGGGTCGGTCTCCCACGAGCTGCGCACGCCGCTCGCCTCGATCCTCGGGGCTGCGAGCGTCATCGCCGGGGCGCCGGCGGTGACCCGCGATCCGCGCCTCGCCTCGCTCGCCGAGCTGGTGCGCGAGGAGGCCGAGCATCTCGACAGCGACATCCAGAACCTGCTCGATGCGACGCGCATCACCGCGCAGGGCGTGCAGCCGAAGCGCGAGTGGGCCGACCCGACCGATATCGTCAACGTCGCGGTGGAACGCCGCCGCCGCAGGCTCGCCAATCACCGGATCGAGATGGCGCTCTGCGCGGACCTGCCGCTGCTGCATGTCGATCCGGTGCTGCTCGAGCAGGCATTGGGGCAAATCCTCGGCAACGCGGCCAAGTATTCGCCCCCCGGCTCCACCATCCGGGTCGAGGCGTATCGCGGCGCCGGCCGGGTCGTGCTGTCGGTGCAGGATCAGGGCGTCGGCCTGACCGCCGACGAGCGGGGGCGCCTGGGCGAACGTTCGTTCCGCGGCCGCCGCCATGCCGGCACGATCGCCGGATCGGGCCTCGGCATGTGGATCGCGCAGGCCTTCGTCGGCGCCAACGGCGGCACGATCGACACCGTCAGCGCGGGCGAGAACCGCGGCACGACTGTTGCTTTCAGTTTTCCGATCCCGGATGCGGGGGAGCTGCAGGATGTCGACGATGACGATTAAACCGACCTCGCGCACCGTCCTGGTGATCGACGACGAGCCGCCGATCCGCCGGTTCCTGCGGGCCGGCTTCGAGCTGGAGGATTTCATCGTCCGCGAAGCCGGGAACGCCGCGGAAGGCATCAGGCTGGCGACGCTCAAGACGCCCGACCTGGTGATCCTCGATCTCGGGCTGCCCGACATGGACGGCGCCGACGTCGTCGAGTGCCTGCGCGCGTGGTCCAACGTGCCCATCATCGTGCTGTCGGTGCGCGCCGAGGAGGACGAGAAGGTCCGGCTGCTCGAGCTCGGGGCGGACGACTACGTGGTCAAGCCCTTCGGCATGGCCGAGCTGCTCGCCCGTGCCCGCGCCGCCTTGCGCCGCAACACCCGCGCGCCGAGCGGCGAGCCGGTGGTGAATGTCGGACCGCTCTCGGTCGACTTCGCGGCCCGCATCGTGTCGCTGGACGGCCACCGCCTGCCCCTGACGCCGAAGGAGTACCGGCTGCTGCAGGTGC
>JBEKZK010000581.1:0-3933 GCA_049509935.1 Xanthobacteraceae bacterium
GTGCGCAAGCTGGTCGCAACCGCCCTGCGGCGGCTGGGCTCGCTGCGCGTCCTGCTCGGCGGCGCGCTCGATCGCGGCCTGCCCGACGACGCGCCGCGGGTCGAGCCGGCGCTGCTGGTCGGCGCCGCGCAGATCCTGCTGCTCGACGTCCCGGACCATGCGGCGGTCGACCTCGCGGTGCGCCTCGTCCAGGCCGACCGGCGCGCCGCGCGCTATGCCGGGCTCGTCAACGCCGTGCTCCGCCGCATCGCACAGGAAGGCCCGGCGGCGTTCGCCGGTCTCGACGCCCCGACCCTGGATACGCCGGGCTGGCTGCTGGAGCGCTGGACCCGCACGTTCGGCGCCGACACCACCCGCGCCATCGCCATCATGCACGGCCACGAGCCCCCGCTCGACCTGACGGTGAAACAGGATGCCGAGAGCTGGGCAGCGCGGCTGCGCGGGCGGGTCATCGCCACCGGCACGGTCCGCACCACCGCGCACGGGCAGATCACGCTGCTGCCGGGCTTCGTGGAAGGCGCCTGGTGGGTCCAGGACGCCGCCGCGGCGCTGCCGGCCCGGTTGCTGGGCGATATCCGCGGACGCAGCGTCGCCGACCTCTGCGCCGCGCCTGGCGGCAAGACCGCGCAGCTCGCGCAGGCCGGCGCCGTGGTGACGGCGATCGACCGCTCGGCCAGCCGGCTGGCGCGGCTGAGCGACAATCTCGGCCGGCTCGCGCTCGAGGCTCGCACCGTGACGGCGGACCTCACCGAATGGCAGAGCGAGCCGTTCGACGCGGTCCTGCTCGATGCGCCTTGCGCGTCGACCGGCACCATCCGCCGGCATCCCGACATCCCGTGGCTCAAGCGCGAAGCCGACATCGGCGCGCTCGCCACGCTGCAGAGCCGGCTGCTCGACCGTGCGGTGGCGCTGACCCGCCCTGGCGGCACGCTGGTGTATTGCACCTGCTCGCTGGAGCCGGAGGAGGGCGAGATGCAGATCGCGGCGCTGCTCGACCGCAATCCCGGCGTCAGGCGCCGGCCGATCACGGCGGACGACGTGTGCGGGCTGCCCGAGATGGTGACCGACCGCGGCGACCTGCGCACGCTGCCCTGCCAGCTGCCCGACCCCGACCCGCGCATGGCCGGGCTCGACGGATTCTATGCGGCCAGACTGGAGCGGCTCCCGTAGCCCGGATCGAGCCTTAAGGGTGCCATGCGGGCTACCGACAGCCGCGTTGCGCCCTCGCGAAGTTGCAACCGGCGTGGCGGTTTGGCCCCGCGTCGCCCATCCGATATCGTGGGGGAGGCACGAGGAGGGCGGGCGAGAGCCTGCCCGACGTGGCGCCGAGGGGTGATGCCCGATACAAGTATCAGGGATCGAATCGAACCGTCGGCTCGCGCGTCGCGTTGTGCTCGGCCTGCAGGAGCTCGGGTGTTTGCGTGGAGATGATTGAAGGGGCAAGCGCGGCCATGTCCCGCGGGTCGATCGCGGAGCGTCTCAGGATTTCCTCCTACGTGGCGCGCCGGGCGCTGCGCACGCTCGGCTGCCGTCTCAACGCCAATCCGCTGGTCCGCTGGCGCTTTTCGTCCGGCACGACGGATCGGCTGCTGATCGCCCCGCAGGATCTGCGCACCGCCGATCCGACCCGGGCGAGCGAAATCTATGCGGGCCGCTTCGCCTTCGCCGGCAAGATCGTGGTGTGCGACGGGCGGTCGCCGTTCGAGATGGAGCCACCGTCCGAGGAGTGGGCGGAAACGCTGTTCGGGTTCGGCTGGCTGCGGCATCTGCGTGCCACCGAGTCGGCGATCACGCGCGCCAATGCGCGGGCGCTGGTCGACGAATGGATGACGCTGCAGGGCTCGTGGAGCTCGATCGCCTGGCGCGCCGACGTGGTGTCGCGACGGATCATCTCGTGGCTCAGCCAGGCGCCGTTGCTGCTGCACGAGGCGGACCCGCGGTTCTACCGCCGCTTCCTGCGCCAGCTGTCCCGCCAGGTCCGCTTCCTGCGCAAGACGCTGCGCGCGAGCCGCGATGGCCTGCCGCGGCTGCAGGGGATCATCGCGCTCACCTACGCGGCGCTGTGCATGGCCGGGCAGGGCCGCGCGCTCAAGGGCATGACCCGGCAGATGGCCGACGCGCTGGAGCGCCAGATCCTGCCCGACGGCGGGCACATCAGCCGCAATCCCGGGGCGTTGATCGAGCTGCTGCTCGACCTGCTGCCGCTGCGCCAGGCGTTCGCCGCCCGCAACGTGCCGCCGCCGCGGGCGCTGCTCAACGCCATCGACCGCATGATGCCGATGCTGCGCTTCTTCCGCCACGGCGACGGCAATTTCGCGCTGTTCAACGGCATGGGTCCGACTCCGCCGGACCTGCTCGCCACTGCGCTCGCCTATGACGACGCCCGTGGCACGCCGGTCGCCAACGCACCGCACAGCGGCTACCAGCGCCTGCAGTCCGACGGCACCATCGTGCTGGTGGATACCGGCCGCCCGCCGCCGATCGCGGTGAGCCACGAGGCCCATGCCGGCTGCCTGTCCTTCGAGCTCTCCTCGAGGCAACAGCGCATCGTGGTGAATTGCGGCCTGCCGGCGGCCAACCGGGAGAGCTGGCGCCACGTCGCCCGCGCCACGCCGGCGCATTCGACCGTCACCATCAACGGCGCGTCGTCGTGCCGCTTCGTCACCATGGTGTCGCTGCGCCGGCTGATCGGAACGCCGATCGTGTCGGGGCCGACAGAGGTACCGGTCCTGCGCCAGGATGACGCCACCGCAGCGTCGCTGCGCGCCTCCCACAACGGCTATGCGGCTCGCTTCGGGATCGTGCACGAGCGAACGCTGCAGCTGGCCGCGGACGGCGTCCGATTCGACGGCGAGGATGTGTTCAAGCCGGCCGACGGCGACGCCTTTCCGGCCACCTCGAACGACGAGTTCGCGATCCGCTTCCACCTGCATCCGATCGTGAAGGCGACCCGCACCGCCGACGGCCAGGGCGCCACGCTGGTGCTGCCGAACCACGAGGTGTGGACGTTCACCGCCTACGAGGACAAGGTCGAGGTCGAGGAGAGCGCCCACCTGGCCGGCCCCGACGGGCCCCGGCGCACCGCCCAGATCGTGATCCACGGCCGCGTCCGCGAGGCCGATCGGGTACGCTGGACGTTCACCCAGACCACGCAGGCGACGCCGCCGCGCCGCCGTGGCGACCCGGAGCCTGCGTCCCAATGACCGAGCATCGCCGCGTCAGCCGCGCGCTTCTGTCGGTGTCCGACAAATCCGGGCTTCTCGATTTCGCCCGGGCGCTGAGCGCCCGCAACGTCGAGCTGATCTCGACCGGGGGCACCCGCAAGGCCCTCGCCGACGCCGGCCTCGCGGTGCGCGACGTCTCCGAGCTGACCGGCTTTCCCGAGATGATGGACGGGCGCGTGAAGACGCTGCACCCGCGCGTTCATGGCGGGCTGCTGGCGATCCGCGGCGAGGCGAGCCATTTGGCCGCGATGCAGGCGCACGGGATCGTCCCGATCGACCTGCTGGTGGTCAATCTCTATCCGTTCGAGGCGACCGTCGCCAAGGGCGCGGCGCTCGCCGAGTGCATCGAGACCATCGACATCGGCGGGCCGGCGATGATCCGCGCCGCCGCCAAGAACCACGCCGACGTCGCCGTGGTGGTGGATCCGGAGGATTACTCGGGCGTCCTGGCGGAGCTCACCGCCCATGACGGCGCCACTACGCTCGGCCTGCGGCGCGCGCTCGCGGCGAAAGCCTATGCGCGCACCGCCGCCTACGACGCGGCGATCTCCGGCTGGTTCGCCGAAACCCTCGGCGATCCGGCGCCGGCGTGGCGGACGATCGGCGGCCGCCTGATCGAGACGCTGCGCTACGGCGAGAACCCGCACCAGTCGGCGGCTTTCTATCGCGGCACGCAACAGCGCTTCGGCGTCACCACGGCGCGCCAGGT
>JBEKZK010000582.1:0-3926 GCA_049509935.1 Xanthobacteraceae bacterium
CAGGTTGTCGCCGTCGAGCGCATAGGTGTGCGCGCCGCGGCGCACCAGCTGCTGCTCGACCAGGTTCATGATGGTCGACTTGCCGGCGCCCGGCAGCCCGGTGAACCACACGATGCACGGCTGCTGGCCTTTCTGCCGGGCGCGCGCGGTCTTGTCGACGACAAACGTCTGATGACGGACGTTGGCGGCGCGATGCAGCGAGAAGTCGATCATGCCGGCGCCGACGGTGGCGGCGCTGTCGCGGTCGATCAGGATGAAGGCGCCGGTCGCCCGGTTGTCGGCGTAGGCGTCGACCGGCACCGGCACCGCGGTCGAGATGTTGCACACGCCGATGTCGTTGGCCGCGAGCGTGCGGCCCGCCACCCTGCCGCCGGTCTCGATGTCGATGCGGTGCCTGAGCGCCGTGATGCTCGCCGGCACCATCCGGGTTCCGATGCGCAGCAGATAGGTGCGCGACGGCAGCAGCGGGTGCTCGTCCAGCCACACCAGGTGGGCGGCGAACTGGTCGGTGATCTCGGGCCCGGCGCCGGGGCGCGCCAACACGTCGCCGCGCCCGATGTCGGCGTGATCGGCGAGCACCAGGGTCACCGCGTCGCCGGCGGCGGCCCGCTCGAGGTCGCCGTCGAAGGTGACGATCCGATCGAGGCGCAAGTTGCGGGCCGAGCCGCCGACTGCAAGTGCCTCGCCGCGGGCGATGTCGCCGCTGGCGACGAGGCCCGCAAGCCCGCGAAAGTCGCCGTTGGCGCGGGTCACCGACTGGACCAGGAAGCGCAGGGCCTGCGGCCGGGCGCTCGCCACCTCGACGCTCTCCAGATGCTCGAGCACGCTGGCGCCGCGATGCCACAGCATCCGCTCGCTGCGGCGCGCCACGTTGTCGCCGTGCCGCGCCGCCACCGGGATCGCCGCAATCGCCGCGAAGCCGAGCGGCGCGGCGAACCTTTCGAAGGCGTCGCGCACGGCGACGAAGGGCTGTTCCGCGTGATCGACCAGATCCATCTTGTTGACCACCAGGAGCACGTGGCGGATGCCCAGCAGCGCCGCTATCCGCGCATGCCGCATGGTCTGCGTGGTGATGCCGTGACGCACGTCGACCAGCAGCAGCGCCAGGTCCGCCGTCGATGCGCCGGTGAGCATGTTGCGGGTGTACTGCTCGTGGCCCGGCGTGTCGGCGACCACGAAGGCGCGCCGGGCGGTGGCGAAATAGCGGTAGGCGACATCGATGGTGATGCCCTGCTCGCGCTCGGCCTCCAGGCCGTCGAGCAGCAGCGCATATTCGAGCTCGTCGGCGACGCCGCCGTAACGGCGCGACAGCGCGGACAGCCGCACCAGCTGGTCGTCGGTGACCGATCCGGTCTCGATCAGCAACCGGCCGATCAATGTCGACTTGCCGTCGTCCACCGAGCCGCAGGCAACGACGTGCAGCTGGTCGCGGTCGCCCACGTCCCGCCAGTCGTTCGCCGCGATCGAGGTGTGCATCAGAAGTAGCCCTCGCGCTTCTTCTGTTCCATCGAGGACGCATCGTCGGCGTCGATCAGGCGTCCGGCACGCTCCGACTGCCGGCTGGTACGCAGCTCCGCCAGGATGTCGTCGACGGTCCTGGCGAACGACGGCGTAGCGGCGCTCAGCGGATAGCAGCCGAGCGAACGGAAGCGTACCATCATCATCTCCGGCACCTCGCCGGGCGCCAGCGGCAGGCGCTCGTCGTCGCGCACGATCAGCACGCCGTCGCGGCGCACCACCGGGCGTTCGGCCGCGAAATAAAGCGGCACCACGGGAATGCGCTGCCGCGCCACGTAGTCCCAGACGTCGAGCTCGGTCCAGTTCGACAGCGGAAAGATCCGCATCGTCTCACCGGGCGCCAGCACCGTGTTGTACAGCCGCCACGGCTCCGGGCGCTGGCGCCGCGGATCCCATACGTGGCCGGGCGCCCGCACCGAGAACACCCGCTCCTTGGCGCGGCTCACCTCCTCGTCGCGCCGCGCCCCGCTGATCGCGGCATCGAAGGCGTTGCGATCGAGCGCCTGCTTGAGCGCCTCGGTCTTCATCACCCGGGTGTGCACCGACGAGCCCGAGCGGATCGGATCGATGCCGCGGTCGATGCCCTCCTGGTTGACGTGCACGATGAGATCGAGGCCGAGCTCGCGGGCGGTGAGGTCGCGGAACGCGATCATGTCGCGGAACTTCCACGTGGTGTCGACGTGGAGCAGGCGGAACGGCGGCTTGGCCGGATGGAACGCCTTGCGCGCCAGATGCAGCAGCACGCTCGAATCCTTGCCGATCGAGTACAGCAGCACCGGCCGGGCGAAGCACGCGGCGGCCTCGCGCAGGATCGTGATCGCCTCGGACTCGAGGGCGGCCAGATGGCGGGTGAGGGTTGTGGCTGACGTGCTCATGCGGCCGCTGTGAATCGAGAAGCAACCCAGGTTTGGCAGGCAGTGCCGCCTGCCGCAATGCCAGATGTCCCTGGTCGCGCCGGGCAGGACCGGCCGGGGCCGGCATATGCCCCGGCGATTGCGGCGATTTCTGGCGCGCCCGGCCGGCCCGCGACTGAAGCCGGAGATCCCGACGCGAAGACCAGCCTGGATCAATCCGGCGACGTTTCCGGGAGGGACGGCGCGTTGCTCCCCGCACGTGTCGCCGTCAGCAGCGGTGCGACCACCCCGTCGGTCAGGTCCTCCAGGGCCCAGCCCAATTCGTCGATGCGCTCGATCCACGCCGCGTCGGCGCCGATGTCCTCCAGGTAGTCGGCCAGGCTCTCAATGGCCTGGACATACTTTTCCCGTGCGCTCTCCGGGCTCTCCGCAGCCGCTCCCGTCTCGAAGGCGCGGCGCAGGCCGTCGAGCAGCCGGCGCTCGCGCGGCGAAGCCGAAGCGGCTGCGGGCCGTGGCGCATCCTTCGCGCTTCGGTTGACGATCTTGCGCGGCCGTCGCGCGGTGACGCTTCGTATATGCCTGGGCATGACGTTCTCCGTACCGGCTCGCCTTATCGTCTGAAACTCCGCCTCCAGCAAGCTCGGGAGATCACGAGCTACCGGGCCGCGTTGAGCACGATCTGCAGCGCCGCGATGGCGAGATCGCCGTAGCCGAGCAGCGTCGGGCTCACCGGGCGAGCTCCCGGAGTTCGCGGGCGCGCACCTCGAGATGGCGCGATGCCATGCGCGCCGCCTGCTCGGCATCGTCGGTCACCAGGAGGATCGCGGCCCCGGCGGCGAGGCGCTCGCGCAGCAGCGCCTCGACCAGGCCGCTGCTCCCCGGGTCGAGGCCCGAGGTCGGCTCGTCCAGCAGCAAGACCCGGTTGGCCGGCAGCAGCGCGCGCAGCACCGCGAGCCTCTGGCGCTCGCCGGTCGACAGTCGGGCGACCGGCCACGTCGCCGCGTCGGGCGCAATGCCGACCCGTGGCAGCAGCGCCGCCAGATCGATGTCGGGCGCGAAATGCGCCGCCACCCGATCCGCCCTCGGGCTTGACCCGAGGGCGGACCCGGTTCGCCGATCCGGGACATGCGCAACAAAGGAATCTGCAGCGCTTCCCGGGTCGAGGCGCTGCAACAAATGGTTCACTATTACCGGGAAGCCCCGTAGCGCACGTCCCGATGACGTGGAATTGCCCGCACTGTACCCGCACTGTACCCACACTGTCATGGCCGCTTGACACACCAGAGCGAGTGTAGGTACTCCTATGCCATCCAGGATCGCGGCGCCCGCCGAAAATGTGTCCGACCCGCCACGCGGCTAAAACTTTGCTAGGGCCGGCTTGCCTCGAGAAGAAGTTTCGCCAAACTTTCGCCTGCCGGCTGACAGATAGATGACAGTAATGGTATATAAAATCACGAAATTGGCCGAGGCAGCGTCCGAGTGGCTGCCCGATCTGCGCGGCCCGGCCGGCGAACGCCGCCAGGCGACGGTGCTGTTCGCGGATCTCGCTGGTTT
>JBEKZK010000583.1:0-3926 GCA_049509935.1 Xanthobacteraceae bacterium
CGATCGAGCAGGTCGGCGCGCCGCTCGACGTCTATCGCCGTCCACGCACCCGGCATGTTGCCGAGTTCATCGGCGAGCCCCCGATCAATCTGCTGGCTTGCCGCCTCGACCGGCGCGACGGCCGGGTATTCGCGAGCACGTGGCTCCATCATCGACTCGAGGTCGGCGAGCAGCCGCCGTTCGCCGGAGAGGTCTTGCTCGCCATCAGACCCCATGACGTGGATGTGTCGCGGCGTCCCGGTGCGTCGACGGTTGCGACCACGGTGGTCGATGTCGAGAACCTGGGCGCCGAGCACGCGCTCCATCTCGCCTATGGTGGCGAGCACGTGACGGCGATCGCAGCGCCGGGCTTCGCGGCGCTCGGCGACGACGTTCACGTCGACTTCAACCTGCGGCGTGCGCATCTCGTCGATGTGACCAGCGGCGCGGTTTTTTCGGCTCTCGGAGGGGAGCCGATATGACGGCCCTGGCACTCGGCGGCATCGCCAAGCGGTTCGGGCAGGTGCAGGCCGTGGAATCGCTCGACCTGCGGGTGGAGAAGGGCGAGTTCGTCTGCCTGCTCGGTCCGACCAATGCCGGCAAGAGCACCCTCCTCAAGATCGTGGCAGGCCTGTGCAAGCCGGACCAGGGGCGCGTTCTCATCAATGGACGGGACGTCACCACGGTTGATCCGGCGCAGCGCAACGTCAGTCTGCTGTTCCAGAACGTTGCGCTGTTTCCGCATCTTACCGGGTTCGACAACATCGCCTTTCCGCTGCGCCGGGCCCGGATGTGCGAGGACGCGGTGCGCGCGCGGGTGCGCGAGGTCGCCGAGCTGCTGCGGATCGCGCCCATCCTGGAGCGGCTGCCCGCGACCTATTCGGGCGGAGAGCGCCAGCGCGTCGCCATTGGCCGGGCGATCGCGCGGCCGGCCGACGTGATCCTGCTCGACGAGCCGCTGTCCAACTTGGACGCCCGCATCAGGCTCGATCTTCGCATCGAGTTCCGCCGCCTGCATCGCAAGCTGGGGCAGACCGTGCTGTACGTGACCCATGACCATGTGGAGGCGCTGAGCCTGGCCGATCGTGTCGCCGTGCTGCGATCCGGGGTGCTGCAGCAGGTCGATCCGCCCGAGCACCTGCTCGAGCGGCCCGCCAACGGCTTCGTGGCGGAATTCATCGGCTCGCCTCCCATGAACCTCATTCCGGTGCGTGTTGCGGTGGAGAACGGGCGGACCCGGCTGGTGGGCGCCGGGTTCGCCATCGATGCGCCCGCCGGCGTTCCGGTTTCGCTTGCCGGACGCGACCTGCGCATCGGCGTCCGTCCCGAAGCGGTGCGCGCGTCGTCGTCGCCTTCGGCCGATACGCCGTTTGCGGCGCCGATCCGCTGGATCGAGCAGCACGGCAGCCGCGCCATCCTCGATGCCGAATTCGGCGGGATCATCGTCAAGGCGTCGGTGCCGCCGGATTCCGAGCTGTCCGTCGATGGCCGGGCCTGGCTTGGGATCACCCCACGCTGTCGCGATCTGCTCGATCTCGCAAACGACTGCTTCCTCAGCTGACCACAAGGGGACTTCGATCATGTGCAACAAGTGCTCGACGGGCCGGCCGTTTCCGGGTAGCTACGCCTATTCGGCCTTCTCCAAGGATCTCCACGTTGCGCCTCGGCGTACGCTCGAGGAGGTCATCTCGCTGTCGCCCGAGCAGATGGCGCGCAGCTCGCGTCTGGTGACCAGTGCCTACAACGAGCTGTTGCAGGTTGCGGCGAGCCTCGAGGACGACGGCTACCGTCGCCTGATGACCGAATGCCTGGTCGCACCGAGGATCACCTTTCTCGAGCTCTACCCCAAGGATCAGGATCGGCGGAAGATATTCGACGAAATGGTCCGGCTCGGGTTCTTCAACGAGGCCGACGACGTCGACGAGGTGTTTCCCGCCCACCACCTCGATCCGCAAAGCTATCTGACGGCGCCTTCGAGCCACAACCAGTTCTACAATGCCCACCCGGGCGGCCTGGCATTGACGGTCGCCTTCAATGTGCGCATGGGCGAGGCCTACACGGCGAACTACCGGCAGGTCTTCGGCCTGCCGATCAACCGCGACCTGCCGTCCGCTGCCTTGTGCATTCACGAATATCCCAAGGTCTGGCTCTATCAGTGGCTGGAGGACGGCTCGTGGCTGGAGGAGCCGCGGACCGTCTACGACGACACCTGGCACGCGCACTGCATCTTCGTCACCGCCGAATTGATGCACCGCCGCTTCGATTCCCGCATCGTCATGGCGATGGCGGCGGCGCATCAACTGTCCGCGCTCAACGCCGGCATGGAGGGCAAGACCGTGGTGTGCGACTGGGTCGGCCTCGACCGGGTCGCCCATTTCATCGAAGCCGCGTCGGTGCTCGCACAGGTCGATCCCGTCGACTACGGCCTGCTCGAAAGGAGAAACGGCAAGCGGGTGCTCGGCCCGGTTCCGGCCGAGCAATGGATCACGCATCTGGCCGACATGAACTGGCCCTACACCATGGGAGCCGCGCACCTCCACACCCACCGCCTGCTGCAGCAGGTCGCGCGCGACGATCTCGCTGTCAGCGATCGCGATCTCGCCGGCCGGCCGTTCAACCAACTGAAGAATTACGTATGGTCCCAGCTCGGACAGATTCCGCTCTATGAAGTGCTGGTCCGCGAAGGATTCGAGGCGGCACGGGAGACCGTCGGTCGACTGGTCGGAAAGGGAAAAGTTTGACCAGGCTTCTGCGCCGGGTCGAAGACGCGACGGCGCGCCGAACCCGTATGGCGGTTGGGGGATCGCCTATAGGACCATCCCGCCCGGCCAACGTACCGGGTCCGGGGTGGTGGCTCGAGGCGGGCACCCGGCTGGCAATTCCCCGTGGGTTGGGGCTTGCGGGCTCGGACAGCCCCTGGCTCCGGGCACCGCGGCCTTCTTGTGCTTTCTGTACGCGATGGGAGAACAGTCAGAGCACATCGACCCTGCATCCACTCTCGAGATGGAAAAATCTCCGCCCGCTGCAGCCTCGTCTGCGCCGGCGACGACCGTGACATCATCGCGATCAAGGCTTCCGAGCTGGCAACGCGTATCGCGCCTTTGGACAGCGGCGAAATGAGGAGCTGCCGACCATGTGCATGCCTGCGCAAACGTCGGATCAGGTTTGAGACAAGCTCCTGCCAACATCAGCAGACCCAATGCGCTCATGTTTGGGGAGGAAATCCTGTGGCATGGCATTGTCGCTTCGCCTCTTCGGGTCGGATGCCCCACACGACCTACAGCATGGCCCGGCGAATTGGATCCGGTTCGCCGATCAAGGACATGCGCAACTAAGGACATGCGCAACGAGGAAATCTACAGCGCTTCCCGGTCCGAGGCGCCGCAACAAGTGGTTCACTATGACCGGGAAGCGCTGTAGGCCATCCGGAGCGTAGGACGAAACGAGAACGAACGTCAAGACGACGAGGCCGGGCAGATCCGTCGTTGCGTCCAAAAGAGCGTCACACTGCACTTTTTGCAGGCACCGATGGATTCTATGCAAGTGCTTGACGGTCCCGATCCCATCCGACACCGTAGCGGCCTGGGTGAGCGGGCTCGATCCCGAAGGTTCCGGCAGATGACGAGCGAGCGCAGAGGCCATGCCGTCGCTCTCGAGGACCTGCGCCATGCGTTCGGCGCGACGACGGCGCTCGACGGCGTTTCGTTTTCGATTCCGCCGGGCGAGCTGATCGCGCTGCTCGGGCCCTCCGGCTGCGGCAAGACCACGCTGTTGCGCGCCATCGCGGGCTTCATTCGGCCGACCAGCGGCGATGTGCGCGTCGATGGGGTGCGGATCAACGATGTGCCGGCCAACCAGCGCAACGTCGGCATCGTGTTCCAGAACTATGCATTGTTTCCCCACCTCTCGGTATTCGAGAACGTCGCTTACGGGTTGCGCTGCCGCAG
>JBEKZK010000584.1:0-3922 GCA_049509935.1 Xanthobacteraceae bacterium
CGGCGCGGCCGCTACCCGGATTTCAAGGGCCCGCTGCCGTTCACGCCAGGCTATGATCTGGTGGGCGTCGTCGAGCAGACCGGCCCCGGCGTGACCGAAACCCGCGTGGGCCAGCTGGTCGCCGATCTCTGCGTCATCGGCGGCTACTCCCAGTACGCGATCCGCCCCGCGCGCTTCCTCGTGCCGGTCCCTGATGGAATCGATCCTGCCAAAGCGGTTTGCATTCCGCTCGCCTACCTCACCGCCTTTCAGATGCTCACCCGCTGCCGCCAACTGCCGCCGGGTGCCACGATGCTCGTCGTCGGTGCGTCCGGCACGGTCGGCACGGCGTTGCTCGATCTGGCGCGCCATCTCGGCCTGAAGGCGATCGGCACCGCTTCGACCGCAAACCTGCCCGTGGTCGAGCGCTTCGGCGCAACGGCGATCGACTATCGCGCCGGCGACTTCGTCGCGGCCGCGCGCCGACTGACCGCAGGGCGCCCGGGCGGCGCCGGCGTCGATGCTGCCTTCGATCCGATCGGCGGCCCACACTTCAAACGCTCGTTTGACTGCCTGGCGCCCGGCGGTCTGCTCGTCGGCTACGGGTCGCAGACCATGGCGGTCGGGCGCGAAAGCCTGGTGTCCGCGGGACTCGGCTTGGCCCGGATCAAGCTGTGGGGCGTACTGGGCGGCCTGCTCGGCGGCCGTCGCGCGGTGTTCTATTCGATCACCGCCCGCCGGCTGACGCATCCCGAGGAGTTCAAGGCCGACATGGCCACGCTGTTCGACCTTCTGCGCGCGGGCGCCATCGATCCGGTCGTGATCGAACGCCTGCCGCTGGCGGCCGCACGCGACGTGCACCGCCGCATCGATGCCGGCGGCCTCGGCGGCAAGGTCGTGCTGCTGCCCTGGCCGGCATCGTGAGACCGAAGCCCGGCGATCCGCTTCACAGATGCGGAAAGACCCGCGGGTCGAGCGCGGCCGCCGCCAGCACGCCCCCCATCATCGCCCCGGCGATGCCGGGAGACACGACGTCCTGCCCGGTGAGAAGGAGCCCGGGGATCGGGGTCCTGGCCCGAAGGCTCTCGGAGAGGAAGCGCCGCGGGCTCACTTCGAGGCCGTAGATCGCCCCCTCCTGAGCGCCGATGAACGACGTCGTGGTCAGCGGCGTCGACAGTTCCCGGACCACCACCATCGGCGCCAGCGCCGGAAAATGCCGCGCGAACTGCGCCAGCAGATTGCGCTCGATGGCGGCCTTGAAGGCGGTGTAGTCCTCCGGGCGATTGCGATGGGTCGAGTCCTTCCAGCGGGCGAAGACGTCCCAGCTCGTCATCGCCACGAGCTCGGCGGTGTGGCGTTTCCTGTCGCCTTCATCGTGCGCCGGGTCCTTCAGCGATGGGAAGGAGACGAAGAGCCCCGGTGCCGGCTCGGCCACCGGATCCTGCCAAACCCCGGCCTCGATGTCCCAGGTGTCGTGGAACCAATGATTGGACGCCGAGGCGCCGTTGGCGCGGATGTCGCCTTCGAGGCCGAGGTACAGCCCGACGTGGCACACCGACGGTGCGAACGAGAGAACCTCGCGCGCCCATTCTGTCTGCCGCAGGTCGGGCGGAAGCAGACCCACGGTGTTGCGCGCGCCGGCATCCGACACGACGTGCGGCGCGCCGAGCTGCGTGCCGTCATCGAGCCGCACGCCGACGACCGCTCCGTTCTCGACAACGAGATCACGGACCTTCGCCTTCAGCCTGACCTTCCCGCCGGCCTGCTCGATCACCGGGACGAGCGCGTCGGCGAACACCTTGGCGCCGCCCACCGGGTAGTAGGCGCCGTTGAAATAGTGCCGCATCACCATGGCGTGCACCCCGAAGCTCATGTCGGTTGCCGCCGTGCCGCCGTAGTCGGCCCGTTGCGCCAGGAGCACCGCGCGCAGCTTCGGGTCGCTCACCAGCTCGTCCAGCACCTCGGCACTGGTGCGGCCCCACCACTTGCGGATTTCGGTCTGGTGCCACAGCCCGTACACCTTGGCGAGCAGGCCCGGCATCGCCCGCTGCGCGAAGACCGCTTTGCCGGCCCGCTCGGCATCGGCGAGCGCGGCAAAGAACCGTTCGATATCCCGGGACGAGTCTGGAAATTTTTCCTCCAGCCCGCGCCGCAGGGCAGCCTCGGGGCGCGCGAACTGCAATTCGAAGCCTTGCGGAAAATGCACCGTGTCATAGACCGCGCCGAGCGACGCGAATTCGATCGCGCCTCCGGCGAGCCAATCGAGGATGGCGTGCACCGCGCCCTCCGGGCCCATCTCGCCGAGATAGTGCACGCCCACATCCCAGCGGAACCCGCCGCGATGAAACGTCTGGGTGAGCCCGCCCGGCGCATAGTGCTGCTCCAACACCAGCACCGCGTGACCGGTCCTCGCCAGCGCGGCCGCGCAGGCCAGTCCGCCGATCCCGGAGCCGATGACGATCGCGTCCCACTCTCGATCCGGCGTCATGTCCTGTCCGCCCCTGCAAGCCGACCGCCTCGGCACGGCCGCGCGGATCGTGCGTGGCTGGTTGACACGGGCGCCGGCGGCCGGCGTTGATCTGCGTCAACGCGGCGAGATCAGCTCAAGTCGAGCAGTTGAGCATCCATTGCACCCCGAACCGGTCCGTGAGCTTTCCGTAGTAGGCGCCCCAGGGCTGGATGCCGAGCGGCGTGGTCACGGTTCCGCCCTCCCCCAGCCGCTCGAACAACTGCCGGGTTCGATGGCGGTCGTCCATCATCAGGATATGGGCGGAGCCGCGCATGGGCTCGGCATCGTCATTGTCGGAGGCATAGAACAGGACGCCCGGCCCCTCGAACCTGGCGTGCATGACCTTGCCGCGCATGGCCTCGTTCGTCACCGGCATGCCGCTCTGGCCGTACCGCACCACCTCGACAACGCGGCCGAGGCCGCATTGCGCATAGAACGCCAGCGCCTCCTCGCACGTGGTCGTGAAGAACAGATAGTTCGACAGTTGCATGATCGTTTTCCCAATCCTGCAGCGTGGGTCGGCGCCAATACAGACGACGGAGTACAGACGACGGACGACGGAAGACCGTAGGTGGGCCGGCTACGCCCGTCTTCGCGGGCTATGGCGAAGCGTGCGCACGATTCTCTGTCCTCTGTCGTCTGTCGTCTGTCGTCTGTACTCTGTCGTCCGTCCTACAACGTCAGACCGCCATCAACGATGATGGTCTGGCCGGTGACCATCGCGGCACCGAAGCCGAGGAAGACGATGACCTCGGCGATGTCGTCCGTCGTGCAGCGCCGTTTGAGCGTGGCGCCCTCGATGGTGGCGCGGCGCTGCTCCTCGGTCCATTCGACCATCCATGTGGAATCGACCGCCCCGGGCGCCACCGCGTTGACACGCACCTCCGGTCCGAGCGCGCGGGCGAGATTCTGCGTCAGGCTGACGACGCCGGCCTTGGTCGCCGAATAGGCCAGACTGCTGCCGGCGTACCCGACACCGGAGATGGATGCGGTATTGACGACCGCCCCGTGGGCGGACTTGAGCGCCGGGGCGGCGGCCTTGGCGCAGCGGAACACCCCGAGCAGGTTGACCTGCAGCAGCGTGTCCCACAGCTCCTCGGTGATGAGGTCGAGCTCGCGCGGCTCGATCTTGCGGCGCGTGCCGGGCGTGCCGGCGTTGGACACCAACAGGTCGAGGCGGCCCAGATCGTCGATCGCCTGCTTGACCATGCGCGCGCAATCGGCTGCATCGCCGACATTGCCTGGCGCGGGGATCGCCTTCAGTCCCGCGGCCCTGAGCTTGCCGACCGCTTCATGTCCACGCGGATCATCGGCGAGGAAGTTGATTGCGACGGTGGCGCCGTTGCTGCCCAGCATCGCCGCGGTGGCGAGCCCGATGCCCGATGCGCCGCCGGTCACCAGTGCGGTCCGCCCGGCGAGGTCGTAGGTGATCAT
>JBEKZK010000585.1:0-3921 GCA_049509935.1 Xanthobacteraceae bacterium
CACCGAGGAAAATCAGATAAGTTTTGCGCATCATCCGCGAACCTTTTCGCCTTCGTTTGTCGCCCACCAAGGGCTGGGGTCAATGGGAGTGCCGTCCTTGCGGAACTCCACATAGAGAACTGGTTGCTTGGGCTCGGCCGTGACGGTCGCGAAGGCTTGCGAGTCGTCACCCATAACCGCTACCGGCTCACCGGTTAGCACGAACTGGCCGAGATCGACGGAGATCCGCTCCATCCCTGCAAGGAGCACATGATAGCCGCCGCCGGCATTGAGGATCAAGAGTTGACCATAGCTGCGGAAGGGACCCGCATAAACCACCCAGCCGTCGCACGGCGCCGTGACCGTGGCGCCTGCACGACTGGCGATCCACAGGCCTTTTTCCGCACCCCCGAGGCCGTCGGGAGCGCCGAAATCGCGAATTCGCACGCCGTTGACCGGCAGCGGCAAAACGCCTCGCGCGGCGGCGAACGCAACGGCCGGCGCCAGCCGCCCGGGGTCGCGCAATGCCGCGAGATCGACCCGCGCGTCGGCGCCGGTTGGTGTCTTGGCGTCGCCCGCCCGGGCGGCGTCGGCAGCGCGTGCCGCGGACGCCACGTCACGCTCGAGCCTGGCGATCAAATCTTTGAGATTGTCGGCCTGGCGCGCCAGGGTTGCGGCGCGCTGCCGTTCGGTCACCAGCGCGCTCTCGGCATCGGCCTGCTTGCGCTGGCGCTCGTCGACCAGCAGCGACATGCGCTGGCGCTCCAGCGTCAGCGCCGCGAGATTGATCGAGAGGTCGTCGCGCTCCTTGGCGATCCTCTGGCGCAGCTGCACCAGGTCGTTGAGGTCGACGGCGAGCGCCTGAGCCTCGGTGCGCATCTCTGGAAGCACGGCGCCCAGCAGCATCGCGGTGTGCACGGCCTGCAGCGCGTCCTCGGGCGCCACCAGGATGGCGGGCGGCGGACGCCGGCCGATCCGCTGCAGCGCCGCCAGGATCTCGACGATGACGCCGCGGCGCGCATGCAGCGACTGGCGCACCGACCGTTCCTTGTCCTCGAGCGACCGCAGGCGCCCCTCGGCGGCGGAAATCCGCTCCTCGACGGCGCGCAGCCGCCCCGCGGTCCCGATCAGCGCCTCGTTGAGCTTGCGCCGGTCCTCGCCGAGCGATTCGACCTCGCGATGCAGCCGCGCCTCGGTCTCGGCGGCGCGCTGCTGCTCGGCGCGAAGAGTTTCCAGCTCCTGCTCGCGCGCCGCCTTGTCGGCGGCCGAATCGGCCGGAGCGGCGGCTGGCGCGGCCGCCGGCGCCGCCACCGCCGGAGGTGCAGGCGCCGGGGACTGGGCGTGCCCGGCTCCGGCGCAGATCACCGGCAGCACCAAGGCGACCGCCATCGCTGCGGCGCGTCCGACCACCGATGTCCTGCTCTGTCCGTCGATCACCATGAGCTCGGAATAGGCCATACGTTTCGTTAAGAGTTCATTAAGAGAGAATTAACCGCGGTGAACGCTACCCGCATCCCATGCCGGCCACCGCGACCGCAAGTTGGTGACATTTCATAGCCGGGCGTCGTGTGCGCCGGAGCGAGGCTCGGTCTCTTCGCCGTCATGCTTGCTGCCCGGAGACGTGGATGGCCGGGACAAGCCCGCCCATGACGCCGCGCTAATCCCGATGGTATGGATGTCCGGCCAAAATGGTCTCGCAGCGGTAGAGCTGCTCGAGGAGCATGATGCGCACCAGCTGATGCGGCCAGGTGGCGGTGCCGAACGCGAGCCTCAGGTCGGCGCGGCCGATGATGCTCTCGGCAAGGCCATCGGCCCCGCCGATGACGAACACCGCGGCTTCCCGTCCCTGGTCGCGCCATCGCCCGATCATCCCCGCCAGATCCAGGCTCGACACAGCCCGCCCGCGCTCATCGAGCACGACGATCACGGCGTTTTCGGGGAGAGCCCGGGAGAGCGCTGCGGCCTCCTCGGCGGCGCGGTCGTCCGCCCGGCGGGCCCGGCTCTCCTCGACCTCGACCAGGTCGAGGCCGCGCAGGCCGAGCGCGCGGCCGCCCTTGACGACGCGCTCGCCGTAACGCTCCGCCAGCTCGCGCTCGGGGCCGCGCTTGAGCCGGCCCACCGCGGCGACGACGAGCTTCACCGTCAGCTGGCGCGCCGCGTCTTCGGCTCGCCGGGCGCCGCCCACATCTTTTCCAGATTGTAGAAGGCGCGGACCTCGGGACGGAAGACGTGGACGATCACATCGCCGGCGTCGATCAGCACCCAGTCGCAATGGCGCATGCCCTCGACCCGCAGGCCGCGAACACCGGCGTCATGGAGATCCTCGAGCACATGCTCGGCAAGCGCTCCGACATGGCGCTGGGACCCGCCGGAGGTCACCACCATGTAGTCGCCGATCGAGGATTTGCCCTTGAGATCGATTGTCGTGGTGTCCTCGGCCTTGGCGGCATCGAGACGGGCGAGGACAAGTCGGAGAGTCTCCTCGGCGTCTGGTCGCACCTTGGAGACGGACTTGGGGGCACGCTGGGTTGCCCGGGACAGTGTCTGGGTCGACAGGGGCTCTGGTCCTTTCGGTTCACCTCAACCACCCCGGTGGCTTCGGCCCGGGGCCGGCCGTTCACGCTTCTCAAGATATGCTGCCGCCGTCAGCGGATTCAACCGCCGTGGCGCGGATTCGGCTCGACGACAGTGGCGATTTCAAGCCGTGGAGGAACGTCCACGCCGGCGCATCCCGTGCCGCCAGGCGCGCCGCCAGCCGCTCGGGGATGCGGTAGCGCGCCAGCGCCCGCGCGGCGGGCGCCGCCGCCAGGCTGGCGCCGAACCGGTCGATCACCGCGATCGGAACCAGCGCCGCGATGCCGCGCCAGTTCCGCCAGCGGTGAAACTCCTGCAGGTTGTCGGCGCCCATGATCCACACGAAGCGCACTCCGCCACAATGGCGAGTGAGCCACAGCAGCATGTCAAAGGTGTAACGGGTCCCGATGCGGGCCTCGAAATCCGTCACCACGATGCGCGGGTGACGGGCGAGCGCGCGCGCCGCGGCGACGCGGCGGTCGAGAGCCGCCAGGCCGTCCGCCGATTTCAGCGGGTTGCCCGGCGTCACCAGCCACCACACCCGGTCGAGCCGGAGCCGCTTGAGGGCGAGCACGCTGATCTCGCGATGCGCTTGGTGCGGTGGATTGAACGAGCCGCCGATGAGGCCGATCCTCTGCCCCGGAGCGTGCGGCGGAAGGTGGATCAGGACAATGCTCCGATCACGGACGCGTCTGGCCCGAGCCCCGCACGCGGTACTTGAAGCTGCACAGCTGCTCGAGGCCGACCGGCCCGCGGGCGTGGAAGCGGCCGGTGGCGATGCCGATCTCGGCGCCGAAGCCGAACTCGCCGCCGTCGGCGAACTGGGTCGAGGCGTTGTGCACGACGATCGCCGAATCGACCTCGCGGAGGAATTTTTCCGCCGCCGCCGCATCCGCCGTCACGATGGCGTCGGTGTGGTGCGAGCCGTAGCGCGCGATGTGAGCGATCGCGCCGTCGACGCCGTCGACCACTTTCGCCGCGATGATGGCGTCGAGATACTCGGTCGGCCAGTCGTGCTCGGTTGCGGGCGTCACCCGCGGGTCGGCGGCCTGCGTCGCGGCGTCGCCGCGCACCGCGCACCCGGCGTCGAGCAGCATGGCGACGAGCGGCGCCAGATGCGTTGGCGCGGCCGCACGGTCCACCAGCAGGGTCTCGGCGGCGCCGCAGATGCCGGTGCGCCGCATCTTGGCGTTGAGCACGATGTGCCGCGCCATGGCGAGGTCGGCCGCCTTGTCGACATAGACGTGACAGACGCCCTCGAGATGCGCGAACACCGGCACCCGGGCCTCGCGCTGCACCCGGGCGACCAGGTCCTTGCCGCCGCGCGGCACGATGACGTCGACCGCGCCGTCGAGGCCGCCGAGCAGA
>JBEKZK010000586.1:0-3920 GCA_049509935.1 Xanthobacteraceae bacterium
TGCGTTTCACGCCAGGATCCTCGCACCATTCGAGAAGGCGTCCCGCGGATGCCTCTCGGGAGGCCTCATAGCGCTCGGTATCTTCCTGCTCTTGCTTGTCGGCTCATGTGTCCTGCACAATATTGGATTGTTGAAATAGGTTCGGCAGCACTTGCTTAAAGCGGCCCGCCGCGACGTCGGCCCGCCTCGCCGCCGCTGTCACATGAGCAAGCTCGACGCCGGGCGCGCGCCAGATCGAGCACATAAATCGGGTCGTTGATTACCATGCCAGTGGCCCCGACAGCGACCGGGCGTCCGTCGTCAAGAAGCCGCGTTGATTCCGGCTCGCCGCTGAGGCTCAATGGACCGCTGGAGTGTGGCGAGCCGCAATGGCCGCCCAGCCCCCGGAGGACGCCATGGATTGCTGCTGTCACGGCCACGCGCTCACCCGCCGACGGTGGATGTGGAGCGCGGTTCTGACCTCGGTCGGCGCGATGCTCGGCGGCGGCGTGGCGCCGCGCGGCTCGACCGCCGCCGCCCAGACGGCCGAGGCCGCGTCGGCTGCGCTCGACGTCCTGCGGGCATCCATCTCGGTCGATGTCCATACCCATGGCGGCGCGACGGGGATCTCGTCGCAGGCGCCCCCGAGCAACGATCTTGCGAACGCCATGCGGGCGGGATCGCTGGCGGTTGCGTGCCTCGCCGACGTGCCGGACGGTCCCATCCTCGGCCGGGATGCGGCTGGCGTCCTCACGGCGCTGCGCGTCCCCGAGCCGGGCCTGCTCTACCGGCATCATCTCGATCGCCTCGCCTGGGTGGACGAGATGGTCGCCAACCACGGCCTGCGCCGCGCGCTGTCGGCGGCCGATCTCGAGGCCGCGCATGCATCGGGGCAACCCGCCATTGTGGGCGACGTAGAGGGGCTCGACTTCCTCGAGATGAAGCTCGAGCGGCTCGAGGAGGCGCATCGGCGCGGCGTCAGGCACGTACAGCTCGTGCACTACACGCCCAACGACATCGGCGACTTCCAGACCGGCGCCGTCACGCATCAGGGGCTCACCTCCTTCGGAGCCGAGGTGATCCGCGCCTGTCACCGGCTCGGATTCGTCTGCGACGTCGCACATGCCACCGAGGGCACGGTGAAACAGGCGGTCAAGGTCGCGACAAGGCCTCTGCTGCTGTCGCACACCGCGCTCGTCGGATCACGGGCGATGGGACCGACGCCGCTGACCAGCCGGCAGATCAGTCCGGACCACGCCCGGGCGGTCGCCGAGACCGGCGGCTCGATCGGAATCTGGCACTTCTTCCCGACCCTCGACAGATATGTCGATGGCCTCAAGGAGATGGCCGACGTCGTCGGGGTCGATCACGTCAGCATCGGCACCGACCAGCAGGTGCGCCCCGGCAGCGTTCAGGACTATGCGCAATGGGTGCAGCTCGTCGCGGCGATGCTGCGCGGCGGCCTCACGCCGGAGGAGGCGGGAAAAATTGCCGGCGGCAACTATATGCGAATCTTTCGGGCCGCGGTCGGCTGACCGTCAACATCAGCCTGCCGGCCTCTCGACGCAGGCGTCGCCGATGAAAAGATTACCCGGCTGAATATATTCGCGCACACCCCGATGATCGATCAAAAAACGCGGCGTGTACTCGGTGGCTTCCATGTCATCGACAATGGCCGGACGCAACGAATCGAGCAGCAGCCAGTGGCCGCCGTCGCGCGCGGTGGACAAGACGTGATAGTCGCGCGCGGGCTGGCCCCGCACCTGGACGACGACGAGGCGCAGATCGTCCGCCGCCATGCCGGCCTCGCCGAGCGCCACATACTTCGCGATCGCAAAGTCCTCGCAGTCGCCGAGCCGGGTGGAGAAGGTTTCGATCG
Organism: Xanthobacteraceae bacterium; assembly: GCA_049509935.1. Classification (GTDB taxonomy): domain Bacteria; phylum Pseudomonadota; class Alphaproteobacteria; order Rhizobiales; family Xanthobacteraceae; genus AP-16. The sequence continues at coordinate 1,859 of JBEKZK010000586.1, forward strand.
GCGGCGACCAGCGGTCGGCGACCCCCCACTGCTCCCAGTCAGTCATGAAGGCGACGGCGCCGTTCACCGCGCTGTTGACCGCCTCGATCCTGTCGCGGCCGACGCGGCCGCGAGCATCGTCGATGATCTCGAGAAAGCGCATCGCGGGCGCCGGGCAGGTGGAGCCCGCGCGGCAGTCGTGCAGGAGCTTCACGTCTCGATGGATCTCGATCTCGACCCCCCGCCATTTCGCCCAAACGGGATTCTCCGGCGCCACCTTCGTGGTGCCGGCGAACGGCTCATCGCCGGGCGATTGCGGTGCGGCCACGCGCGGCAGCACCAATATCAGGACCGCGGCCGCAACGCCGAGGCCACGTGCAATTCGGCGCATGTCACGCCCTCTCAGCGGTTGCTCTGCGGATCTGCGTCACCAACGCCTGACGTCACCGAGATGATCAGATGTGCCGCTATCGACGGGTAGAGGCCCTGATCGACATCGCCCAGCCGGACCGCAAGCCGGACCAGGCTGGGGTCGTCGAGATTCTCGCTGGCCCCCGTCAGGAATGCCAAGCCCTGGACGGGACCCGGACCGTGGGCGGGTCCGAAAATCGTTCCCAGGCCCTCGGATTCCGGTGGGGTCAGGTATCCCACCACGACATCCGACAGGCGGACCATCCGGTCCATGCGCCACGGCTCGGCGGCGCGCTCCGCGGGCTCGGCCGCCTCCGGCTCAGCCGGGGGCCGAGCGAGCTTCCGTGCCACGGGAAACACACGTGCGCTCACCCTCGCGATCAGAGACCTTGCAGCCGTGCCGCCGACCAGCAGATCCCGGATCACGACCGGCCCCGCTCCGGTCCGGGCACCGCGATCCAGTATCGGCAGATCGGAGCCTTGCGGCATCACGGTGAGAGATTCGCCGGCCGGACCGTAGACACCGAAGCAACCCCACCCTCTGGGTGCGACGACGCCCGCCCCCGCCGTATCCGACGCCGCATAGTAGGCAAGCCTGGACGCCGACTCCTCCGGAATGATCACGCGCACCGAGCCCGGCAGGTCCGGCGGCGGGATCGGCCCCATCGGGCCGTCCTGTGGGCAACCGACGGCGGGGATCGCGGCCTCGACGATCCGGCCGGCGGAAAGGGATGGAGCCACTGCCGCGGCGAACCGGTCGATGAGGCCGGCAGTCGCGGCGCTCAACAATGGTTCCGCATTCAACGTGGTCGCGGCCGAAACCAGCGCGGCGGCCGCGGCCAATGAGGCTCCACGTCCCATCGTGTCGATCCTGCGCCCTAGCCAATGACAATCGATGCCGATGCGCGGGCGTCGACGCTCGACCCTGTCCCCCTACCTGATTACCTCCCAGAAGATTCCGGCGACCGCGACGAATCCGAGCGTGAACACCAGCGTCCTGATATACGGGATGCCCAGCAGATAGACCACGGCGTGCGCCAGCCGCAGCCAGAAGAAGGATGTGGCCCAGAAGGCCGTCATCGCATCGGCCTTGCCGGTGACGTGGGCGATGAGCACGAGCGCCGCGAACGGCGCGAAGGTCTCCACGGCATTGAGATAGGTGCGGTCGGCACGCCTTCCCCACAGCGGGACCGGACGGGCCTTGGGGTCCACATAGTTCGCCGCCTCGAGAAGGCCGTTGGTCGTCACCTGGGCGATGATGTAGGGAATCCACAGCGCGGCCGTGAGGATTGCGGTGTACGCAAGATATTTGAGATCGGTCGTCATGGCGATGTCCCCCCCGTGCGCTGCCTGTCGGCGCGCCCGAACAGTGTTAGCCCCGACTCAGGATCGCGGCAAGGAGGCCTGGTCGCCGAGCGCCTGCCGACGCTGCGCGCGTGCTCCTGCGCAGCTGTGGGTGCGTGAGCAGGGTCCTGAGGCAGGTGCCCGCATCCGGCGATCGATGAACAGTTCGAAGCGACGCAACCTTACCGTGCGACGGCCGATGTGACCACTAGTGCGGCGGATTTGAAGTTCCTATCAGATGTGCGGCGCGCTCGTCATAGGAACTTCAAATCCTAAAAGCCGCACTAGAATCATAGACTTGCTAGTGCACCTCTGGATTCCGAAGTTC
>JBEKZK010000587.1:0-3919 GCA_049509935.1 Xanthobacteraceae bacterium
TCCGGCGGTCTCCACCGAGCGGTTGCTCTATCGCCTGTTCCACGAGCGCGGCGTCCGCGTGTTCCGCAGCGTCGCGGTGCGCGCCCTGTGCTCGTGCTCGCGCGACGGCGTCGCCAGCATGCTCAAGAGCTTTTCCCCGGACGACCGCGCCGACATGGTCGAGGATGGCGCCATCTCGGTGACCTGCGAGTTCTGCAGCGCCAACTACCGCTTTGCGCCGTCCGACATCGAGGACGACGGCTGACCGGGATGCTCCCTTCTCGCACCGGCCCGCTTTCGTGGTAGACAACACGCGTACGGCATCGATGGACGAGGTGCGTGATGGCGCTCGAGGCACTCGGATACTTCGGCATTCGCGCCAAGACCCTGGACGATTGGCCGGCTTTCGCCACGCGTTATCTCGGCATGCAGCTGGTCGACAGCAGTCGCGACTCGCTTGCCTTCCGCATGGACGATCGCAAGCAGCGTCTCGTCGTCGACGCCGAGGCCGGCGAGGGCGCCGGCTTCTTCGGCTGGGAGGTCGCCGACGCGGCAGCGCTCGAGGCGTTTGCGGCGCGGCTCGAGCGCCACGGCGTTGCGGTCGCCCGCGGCTCGCGCGCGCTCGCCGGACAGCGGCGGGTCGCCGACCTGATCGTTCTCAGCGACCCCATCGGCAATCGCATCGAGGTCTTTCACGGGGCGGAGACCGCCTCCGAGCCGTTCGTGCCGGGCCGGGCGATATCCGGATTCCGCACCGGACCGCTCGGCATGGGTCACGCGGTGCTGACGGTGGAGCGGGTCGACGACGTCATTCCGTTCTATCGCGATGTGCTCGGGTTCCGGCTCAGCGATTATGTGCTCGAGCCCTTCAAGGCATACTTCTTCCACGTCAACCCGCGCCATCACAGCATCGCCTTTCTGGAGACCGGCCGCAACGGCATGCATCATCTGATGATGGAGCTGTTCAGCCTCGACGACGTCGGCCAGGCCTACGACCTCGCGCTCGGCGAGGAGGGCCGCATCGGCGTGACGCTCGGCCGCCACATCAACGACGCCATGACATCGTTCTATTCCTGGACGCCGTCCGGGTTCCTGGTCGAGTACGGCTGGGGCGGACGCTCGATCGAGCCTGCCACCTGGCAGCCGGGCGAGGTCGAACATGGTCCGAGCCTGTGGGGCCACGACCGTGTGTGGCTCGCCCCGGAGGCCCGTGCCAAGGCGCGCGAGATGCGGCTCGCGGCGGCGGCCGACGGCCTCAGGCTGCCGGTCCATGTCATGCAAGGCAACCACGAGCTCGCTCCCGGCGTCTGTCCGTGGTGGGACCAGCAGGTGCGCGCCGGGCGCCGCGGATAGTGGCGGTGCTTATCTGGCTGACATCATTGCAGCGGATTCGGCGTCCTCTCTCTCCCCTGCGGGGAGAGGGTCGGGGTGAGGGGTCTCCGGCGCTACTGATAGGGCGGTAACCCCCTCACCCCAGCCCTCTCCCCGATGGGGAGAGGGAGCCCCGCCGTGCTCGTCGCGCTCGCGTACGATAGCTTCGAGGCCGGTCACCGACACAGACATCTGCGTCAAATCGACCGGAGCACGCGCTAATTGATCGTCCGCTCGGCGGTCGGGCTGTCGAGCGAGAACGTCGGTATCTCGATGTCGAAGCGGGCTCCGTCGTCGGTCACCATGCCGTAGCTGCCGGTCATGAATCCCGATGACGTGTGCAGCGGCACGCCGCTGGTGTATTCGAAAGACTCTCCGGGGCCGAGCACCGGCTGCTCGCCGACGACGCCGGCGCCGCGCACCTCTTGCACGCGGCCGAACGCATCGGTAATGCGCCAGTGGCGCGACTTGAGCTGCACGGTCTCGGCCCCGCGATTGACGATCTCGATCGTGTAGGCCCAGAAATACTCGCCGTTCGCCGGGGACGAGCGCTCGTCGACGAAGCGCGGCGTCACGATGACCTCGATATTGTGCGTGGTGGCTCGGTACATGGCGGCTCTCGTGAAGATTCCTTGCGGCGCAGTGTGGCGGAGCGTCTCGGGCGGGTTCCGGCGAAAGCCACCCCGGCCCCCTACCGGAGTGGATACCGGCTCGCGTCGTCCGAGAACATGCGCCCCTCAGGGATTCCAGAGCAATGTCGCGCTTCAACGTGAACACCACATGCTCTAATGCGCGTTCGGCGAAAGTGGAAGCCGATTTTGCGGCGCAATGCGGCGGCCGTCCGGAATTTGCCGCACCTTCGGGCTGGCTGCTGTCAACTCGGCCCGACGCGCGCCGATGCAGTCACCTGAAAAGCTCTCCGGGACCTGCAGCGCAGGCGATCGCATTCGCATGAACGCAATGCCATGAACGCACTGCCATGAACGATCAGAGCAACTCCTACGCCGCCGTGGTCCTCACCGGCCGTGACCTGCGCCTCGACCTCTTTCGCGGCCTCGCGCTCTGGCTCATCTTCCTCGATCACATCCCGTCCAACGTGGTGAGCTGGATCACGTTGCGCAATTATGGGTTCAGCGATGCGACCGAGATCTTCGTGTTCATCTCCGGCTACACGGCGGCCTTCGTCTACGGTCGCGCCATGCGGGAACGCGGCTTCGTGGTGGCCAGCGCCCGCGTGCTGCGCCGCGTCTGGCAGATCTACGTCGCGCACGTCTTCCTGTTCGTCATCTACATGGCGGAGATCGCCTATGTGTCGGCGCGCTTCGCCAATCCGCTCTACAAGGAGGAAATGGGAGTCTTCGAATTCCTCAATCGGCCCGATGTGACGCTGGTCGAGGCGCTCTTGCTGAAGTTCAAGCCGGTCAACATGGACGTGCTGCCGCTCTACATCGTGCTGCTGTTCGGTCTGCCGCCGCTGCTCTGGCTGCTGCTGCGCAGGCCGGCGCTGGCGCTCGCATCCTCGGTCGCGCTCTACGTGCTGAACTGGTATTTCGACCTCAACTTTCCCGCCTATCCGAGCGGCGACTGGGCCTTCAACCCGCTCGCCTGGCAGCTCCTGTTCGTCTGTGGCGCCTGGTGCGCGCTGGGCGGCGCCAAGCGCTACGGTCGCGTCTTCGGCTCGCCCGTCACGGTGCTCACCTCCGCGGTCTATCTGATCCTGAGCTTCGTCGTCACCTTGACCTGGTGGGTGCCGGCGCTCGTGCCCCTGGTGCCCAAGTGGCTCGGCGACTTCATCTACCCGATCGACAAGGCCAATCTCGACATGCTGCGGTTCTGGCACTTCGTCGCGCTGGCGATCGTCACCGTGCGCTTCGTGCCGCGCGACTGGCCGGTGCTGAGATCCCGGCTGCTCGAGCCGGTGATCCTGTGCGGGCAGCACTCGCTGGAGATCTTCTGCCTGGGCGTCTTCCTGGCCTTCGCCGGGCATTTCATCTTCAACGAATTGTCCGACCGGGTTCTGATGCAGGTCCTTGTCAGCATGGCCGGCATCGCGATAATGACCGGCGTGGCCGGTCTGATTTCGTGGTATAAGACTCTGGACAGTCGCGGACCCGGGTCGCGGTCGAGGCCGCCGGATGCCGATCTGGCGGGGGGCGAGGCATGAAGGCGCTTGGGTGGGCATTGGTGGGCAGTCTTGCCTGCGTCGGCGGGGCATTCGCCGACGACACGAATGCTTGCCTGGAGGTTGCATCTCTTGCCCGCCCCGAGTTCGGGTTGCCCAACGTGGCGGCCGCGATCGGCAAGGGCCGCCGGCTCGCCGTGGTGGTCGCCGGGACGACGTCGTCGATGGCGCCGGCGGGCGCAGAAACCGCCTACCCGGTCAGGCTCCAGGTCGCTCTGTCGAGCCACTTCCGCAGCGTCACCATCAAGGTCGTCAACGAGGCCAAAGCCAATCAGACCGCCGCCGACATGGAGGGCTCGTTCGGGCGCATGCTCGCGGAGGACAAGCCCGATCTGGTAATCTGGCAGACCGGCACCTTCGATGCGATCCAGGGCGTGGAGCCCGACG
>JBEKZK010000588.1:0-3917 GCA_049509935.1 Xanthobacteraceae bacterium
AATCCGCCCATGCCTATTCGCCTGGAGGCGACACTGCAAGAGGCCCAATGCAGGCCTGCTGAGCCAAGGGCGCGGGGTCTGCGACCAGACCCGATGCCCGGTTGGGCGGATCCCGGATCCACCGATCCTTGCCATCTGCCCGCATTCCTGCCTATAGCAGCATCCTCAAACGACTTGCCGGGAGGAACTTCGATGCAAAAACTGCAGACGCAGGGTCTCCACCATATCACGCTGGTCGGCGCCGACCGCCAGACCTCGATCGACTTCTGGGAGGGCGTGCTCGGGATGCCGTTCGTCTTCGAGCAGCCCAATCTCGACGTTCCGTCGCAGAACCACATCTATTTCGATCCCGGCGACGGCCGGCTGATCACCGTCTTCACCGACGAGAACCGCCGACCCGACCCGAGCGAGAACCCGACCGGGATCGGCAACGTCCATCACATCGCGTTCGCGGTATCGCAGGCGACCTTCTCGCAGGCGGTCGAGCGTCTGAAGGAGCGCGGGATTGCCAACAGCGGGGTCAAGGACAGGGGCATGTTCGAGGCGATCTATTTTCGCGATCCGCTGGGCCAGCTGTTCGAGCTGTCGTCCTACAAATTCGTTCCGCCCGAAGGCGTGACCCACGTCGAGGTGCTGATGGAGGCGCATCGGCTCCGCGTCGAGCGCGGCGACTACAACATCACCGAGCCGCACCTGGCGGACGCGATCGAGAACCTCACGCGCGAAAAGAGGCAGAGCCTGTCCAAGGACCGCTCGCCCAAGAACCCCTATCCGGCGAAGACCGCGCGCGAGCTGGCGTAGTTCAACAAAATCAAACCAAGGAGGATACCCATGAAGCTCTACATGCACCCGGTTTCCAATACCAGCCGCCCGATTCTCCTGTTCCTCGCCGACACCAAGCTCGACGTCGAGCAGGAGGTGGTCGACCTGATGACGGGCGCGCACCTCAAGGAGCCCTTCATCTCGCTCAATCCCAACGGCATGGTCCCGGTCCTGGTCGACGGCGATTTCGTTCTCACCGAGAGCTCGTCGATCCTCAAATACCTCGCCGACAGGTTCAACCTGCCGCTCTACCCCAAGGACCTCAAGCTCCGCGCCAAGGTGAACGAGGCGATGGACTGGTTCAACACCAATCTCTATCGCGATTTCGCCTACGGGGTGGTCTACCCGCAGCTGTTTCCCCACCACAAGCGTCCGAGCGACGAGATCCAGTCGGGCACGATCAACTGGGGCAAGGACCTGTCGAAGAAGTGGCTGACCGTCCTCAACGACAACATGATCGGGCCGAAGAAGAGCTATCTGGTCGGCAACGAGATGACGATCGCCGACTACTTCGGTGCCGGACTGCTGACCAGCGGCGAGGTCATCGGCTGCAATTTCGCCGCCTATCCCAATGTCAAACGCTGGCTCGAAACGGTCAAGAAGTCGCCGAGCTGGGGCAAGGTCAACGAGGTGTTCTACGGCTTCCGCGACTCGGTGAAGAGCCAACCGTTCGTCACCGTTTAGAGGACACTCGCAGGGTGGGCGCAAAAGGGCGTTGACGCCCGTCTTCGCGGGCTGCGCCCTCTTGCGCCGTGGCCACCCGCACTGCACGTCGCGACCACATACGATCCCTCCGATCCATCGCAATCGTTCGCCGTCTGCGACGTGCGAATCACGTCTGCGTGTCGGATATCGCCAAATCGCTCGTCGTCACCTATAGGTCCGCCAACCGGCCGTCGAGCGCCGGGATTTCCGGACGAAAGGACGACCACATGGCGAAGGTGCTGGTGCTCTACTATTCGAGCTATGGACACATCGAGACCATGGCCCATGCGGCGGCCGAGGGCGCCCGCGCGGTGGGGGCCCAGGCCGACGTCAGGCGGGTTCCCGAGCTGGTGCCGGCGGAGGTCGCCAAGCAATCGCACTTCAAGCTCGACCAGAAGGCGCCGATCGCCACGATCGACGAGCTGCCCGGCTACGACGCCGTCATCTTCGGCACGCCGACGCGCTTCGGCAACATGGCGGCGCAGATGAAGAACTTTCTCGATCAGGCGGGAGGGCTGTGGTTCCAGAACAAGCTCGTCGGCAAGGTCGGCTCGGTGTTCACCTCGTCGGCGACACAGCATGGCGGCCAGGAATCGACCATCCTGTCGTTCCACACGGTGCTGCTGCACCTCGGGTTCGTGATCGTCGGCCTGCCCTACGCGTTCGCCGGCCAGATGGGCGTCGACGAGGTCAAGGGATCGAGCCCGTACGGCGCGTCTACGATCGCGGGCGGCGACGGCGCGCGTCAGCCTTCGGCCATCGAGCTCGACGCGGCGCGGCATCAGGGCGGCTACGTTGCCGGGATCGCCGCCAAGCTCGCCGGCTGACGGTTACACCACCTCATACCACCTCACACCCCCGACAGCGAGATCTGCGCCGCCAGGGCAACCAGCTGTGGCAGAAACTTCTCCCGCATCTCGTTGCGCGTTGTGCGGGTCGAATGGGTGCTCATGCTCAGCCCCGCAACCGACTGGCCGTTGCGGTCGACGATCGGCACCGCGATCGATCGCAAGCCCCGCTCGAGCTCCTCGTCGACGATGGAAAACCGCTGCGCGTGATCGTCGCGGACGCGGTCGAACAGCGCCTGCAGATCGGTGATCGTCGACGGCGTCGAGGGCTCGATGCGAATCGACTTCAGCCGCCGCCACAGCTCGGCATCGTCGAGAAAGCCGAGCTGGATGCGGCCCATCGAGCTGTGGAACGCCGGCAGCCGGCTGCCCACCGAGATGGTGGCCGACATGATGCGGCGTGCCGGAATGCGCGCCACGTAGATGATCTCGCTGCCCTGCAGGATGGCGGCCGAGCAGGTCTCGTGGAACCGCTCGCTCAGCTCCCGCATCAGCGGCGTCGCGCGCTCGATCCAGGTCTGCGTCGCCAGATAGGCGAAGCCGAGCTGCAGGATCGCCGAGGACAGGGAAAATTCCCGGCCGTGCTGCTCGACATAGCCGAGCTCGGTGAGCGTGCGCAGGATGCGGCGGGCCGTGGCGCGCGACAGCCCGACCGCCTGGGCGGCCTGCGACAGCGTCATCACCGGACGCTGCTTGCCGAATGCGCCGAGAACCGCCAGGCCCTTGGCCAGCGTCGCCATGAATTCCTTGTCGGGCGGCGCCGGCTCGCGCGTATCTGTTGCAGTCGAATCCATTGCCCAACCTGCAGGTTTATCGGCGTTTTATTGGCTTTATCGGTTGACAGCCCGAGCGCCGTACCGGACAATGATCGATATACGAACTCTCGTTCGAAAATCGAACAGCACTGCCGGCTCGCTGTCAATATCCACGACGGGCCGGCGATCCCAGGGGAGGATTCCGCATGGTCCGGACATCGGGTCGGGGGCTAGATCGGCGCGCGTTCATCAAGGCCGGCGCCATCGGTGCGACGGCAGCGGCGTCGACTTCGCTGTGGGCGCCGGCGGCTCGTGCCGCCAAGACCATCAAGCTCGGCTACGTCAGCCCGCAGACCGGCCCGCTCGCAGCCTTCGCCGAGGCCGACAGCTTCATCATCAAGAGCTTCATGGCCACCGTGAAGGACGGGCTGAAGATCGGCGGCGCGACCTATCCGGTCGAGGTCGTGGTGAAAGACAGCCAGTCCAATCCCAATCGCGCCGCCGAGGTCGCCAAGGAGCTGATCGTCGGCAGCAAGATCGACCTGATGCTCGTCGCCTCGACGCCGGAGACCACCAATCCGGTCGCCACCCAGTGCGAGATCGAGGAGGTGCCGTGCATCTCCACCGTGGCGCCGTGGCAGCCCTGGTTCATCGGGCGCCAGGGCAATCCGGGCGATCCGCCCTCGTGGAAGCCGTTCAACTATACGTACCACTTCTTCTGGGGCCTCGAGGACGTCATCGCGGTCTTCACCAACATGTGGGGCCAGCTCAAGACCGACAAATCCGT
>JBEKZK010000589.1:0-3917 GCA_049509935.1 Xanthobacteraceae bacterium
CAGTGCCGGGGCAACGCGCAGGACGAGACGCCGGTCTCGCTCGGCTACGACCGGGTGCGCTTCCTCAAGCCGGTGTTCATCGGCGACACCGTGACGCTCACCTACACGATCGCCGAGGTCGACCCGGTCAAGCGCCAGGCGCTCGGCGACATCGAGGTGATCAACCAGAACGGCGAGCTGGTGAGCGTGGCGCGGCACGTGCTGCGCTGGGTCAAGGATTGAGTGATTCGATGATGCAGGCATCCACGTTCACGCTGGAGCTGCCGGACGGCGTCTCGCTGTTCGTCTACCGCTGGCTTCCCGACGGGCCGGCCAGGGCGGTGGTGCAGATCGCCCACGGCCTCGCCGAGCACGCCGCGCGCTACGCGCGGCTCGCCGACGCCCTGTGCGCCGCCGGCTACGCGGTCTATGCCAACGACCATCGGGGCCACGGCCGCACCGCCGGGACGCCGGCCGAGCTCGGTGTCTTTGCCGAGCGCGACGGCTGGAACACCTGCGTCGATGATCTGTGGCGCCTCACGTTGCGGATCGGCGCGGACCATCCCGGGCTGCCGATCGTGCTCCTCGGCCACTCGATGGGCTCGTTCATGGCGCAGCAGCTCATCACCGAGCACGGCGAGGCGTTCGCTGCCGCGGTGCTGTCGGGGACCAACGGCAAGCCGCCCCCGATCGCGCCGATCGGGCTCCTGGTGGCGCACATCGAGCGGCTGCGTGCCGGGCCGCGGGGCAGGAGCCCGGTGATGCGCGCGCTGTTCTTCGGCGCCTTCAACAGGCCGTTCCGCCCGGCCCGCACCGACTTCGACTGGTTGTCCCGTGACGAGACCGAGGTCGACAAGTACGTGGCCGATCCGCTGTGCGGCTTCGAGGCAACGACCGGGCTCTACATCGACATGCTGCGCGGGCTCGCCGAGATTGCCAAGCCGGCACGGCAGGCCCGCATCCCGAAAGGCCTGCCGATCTACATCTTCCACGGCAGCCGCGACCCGGTCGCCGTCAACATCGGCCAGCTGCTCGATGCCTATCGGAGCGCCGGGCTGCGGAACGTGACGCACAAGGTGTATGCCGACGGGCGGCACGAGTGCCTCAACGACATCAATCGCGACGAGGTGACGCGCGATCTCGTGTCCTGGCTCGACGCGACAGTCGGGCGCGATCGACCGGTTGCTTGAGCGTTCATTCGTGACCACCTATGTGGCGCTCCTGCGCGGCGTCAATGTCGGCCGCAACATTCTGCGGATGGAGCGGTTGCGGGCCGTATGCCTGGACCTCGGCCTGGACGAAGTCCGGACCTACGTGCAGAGCGGAAACGTCGTCTTCACGGCCCGCGAGTCGGCGCGGCACTGGGCAGAGGCGCTGGAGCGAAGGCTCGCCGGCGAGTCGCGTCTTGCGGTCTCGGTCATGGTGCGGACCGCCGCCGACATGGCACGGGTGCTCGACTCCAACCCGTTTCTCGCCGAGGCCGGCATCGCGCAGGCGCGGCTTGCGGTCACGTTCCTCGATCGGCCGCCGGCAAGGACGGCGTTGCCGGCGCTGGACGCTTTGTCGGCGGGGCCGGACCGATTCCGCCTCCAGGGCAGCGAAATCTATCTGCACTGCCCGGGCGGCTTCGCGGCAACCCGTCTGACCAACAATGCGTTCGAAAAGGTGCTGGCGGTCAGGGCAACGACGCGCAATTGGAACACTGTCGCTCGCCTGGCCGCGATGGCGGCGCAGTGATCCGGGGGGTGCCGACTCAGCGCCGAGGCCGCCGCCATCCGCGCAGAGCGCCGGAGAGGACGAGACCGGCCAGAATGAGGCCGACGATCGGGATCCAGATCAGGACCAGGCTCACCACGAAGGCGAGCACCACGGCGATCGCCAAGCCGGCCACCAGCGCGGCGGTGACGATGCCGAGCAGACCGGGCTTGCGAAAACGGATCTCACGGCTGTGCGTTCCGGCCGAAACCCAGATCCATCTTTCCCCCCGTCCGCGGAGATGGATCGGCTCGCCGGGCGGAATGATCTCTGGCTCGCCGTGACCCTTCGGCTCGTACGTCGATCGTTCGCTCATGCGATAGACGTAGGCGTCGCGGTGCGGCGCCGCAAGCCCGGCCCTCCCGGACCACGCGCTGCTCGTCACGGCCCCCGGCGCCGGCTGTCGCGGCTGAGTGCCTGGCTCGCCTCGGAGGTCACAACGATCGTGACCCGGTCCCGGCAAGGATTGATGACGCGGCAATTGTGATGAGTGATAAGCAGTAGTACTTAGGTCGACGAACGCCCTCTCGTCTTCCGCGGTCGCGATCGCGCTTGATATTGAATGACAACACGCGGGTACCAGACAGGACTTCGGCCCAAACCTGCAGCATTGCGGTTTTGCTGGTTCCGGTTGCGGAGACAACGAAGCTCCGGCGATTCGCATCGCCCGCGCGGAAATTCGGCCGTTCCGTCGGCATCAGGTCATCCAGATGAGGCACCGAGTCTGCTGACCGCACCAGACAATTCGCGGCCGGACGGAGGCTGCGACGCGGATGAATGAGGCGAATGATTGACTCGAATTGACTCTCGTTTGTTGATTGCGTCTAATCATGCGGGCTCCTGGGGAAATCGAGGCTGAGGGTGCGGGCTGGCCGACGCCAAATCATGGCGGCTGTGGCGTTGGTGTGCGTGTCCACCCACGCCGTCGGTCAGGTCATCCCGTCGAGCGATCGCCCGGGACGAGAGCGCGAGCAGTTCGCCCAGCCGCCGAGCCCGCGCGCGCAGCCCGGCGGTGCCGCGATCTCGCTTCCCAGCACGGTGGCGCCCCCCGGCGCCGAGAAGGTCCGGCTCCTGGTCCGCGACATCCGGATCGTCGGCGCGACCGTATATCCGGCCGCGGATCTGGCTCCGCTCACCCGCGACATCGTCGGGCAGACGGTCTCGCTGGAGGCGATCTACGAGGTGGCGCGCCGCATCACCGCGAAATACGGCAGCGACGGGTATGTGCTGTCCCGCGCCGTCGTTCCGCCGCAGGAGCTCGATCCGCGCGGCGCCGTGGTCCGCATCGAGGTCATCGAGGGCTATGTCGACCGGGTCGAGTGGCCGGAAAAGCTCGTCCGTTATCGCGATTTCTTCACCAGCTACGCGGCGAGGATCACGGCGGAGCGGCCGGCCAATATCCGCACCATCGAGCGTTACCTGCTGCTCGCCGGAGATCTGCCCGGACTGAGGATCAGCACCAGCCTGCGTCCATCGAAGGTCAATGTGCGGGCCTCGACGCTGGTGGTGGAGGTCGCCGAGAGACCGATCGACGCGTCGATACGCGCCGACAACCGCGGCACCGCCAGCCGCGGGCCCAATCAAATGCAGACGTCCGCCGCGCTGAACAACATCCTGGCGGCCCACGAGGCGTTCACCGTTGCCTACGCGGGCGTGTCGCCGGTGAACGAGCTGCAATATCTCCAGGGAGTCTATCGGCAGGTGCTGACCAGCGAAGGGCTGACCGCCTTCGTCAACGGCAGCTACGCCTGGGGGCGGCCGGGAACGCCGACGCTCGACTTGCTCGAATACGCCACCCGCACCACCTACGGCGAGGTCGGCCTGAGCTATCCGGTCTTTCGCGCCCGCGAGCGCAACCTGACCCTCTCCGGCCTCGCCTTCCTGAGCGACAGCTCCAGCGACGTCTTCGAGCAGCCGTTCAATCGTGATCGCCTGCGCGGGGCGCGCCTGAAGGTCGACGGGGACTACGCCGACTTTCTCCAGGCCGTCAATCTATTCAATGTGACATTGAGCAAGGGCATCGAAGGCCTCGGCAGCACCCTGAACGACAATCCGTTCGCGTCGCGCGCCAGCGGCCGCGTCGACTTCACCAAGCTCGAAGCCTACGTGAGCCGGATGCAGCCGCTCGCCGCCAATTTTTCGCTGCTGCTGCGGGCCTACGGACAATATGCGCTCAACCCGCT
>JBEKZK010000059.1:0-11985 GCA_049509935.1 Xanthobacteraceae bacterium
GTGCCTGCGGCTCTGGGAGGAGCCGCAGACCGCCTCGCTCGAGCCCTACAGCCGGCCCGAAATCCTGTCCGGCGATCTCAGCGGCTTCGTGCTCGATCTCGCCGAGTGGGGGACGCTCGACCCCGCCCAACTGGCGTTTCTCGATCCTCCTCCGCCGCCGGCCCTTGCCGAGGCGCGCGTGCTGCTGCGCGAGCTCGATGCCATCGGGGCGGACGGCCGCATCACGCCGGCGGGCCGCCATATGCGGCGGCTGCCGCTACCGCCACGGCTTGCCCGCATGATGATCGACATGGCGAAGCAAGGCGCGGCCGGTCAGGCCGCCGAGATCGCCCTGGTCCTGACCGAACGGGGGCTCGGCGGCAATGACGTCGACCTCGCGCACCGGATCGACCACATGCGCCGGGATCGGTCGGGCCGCGCCGTCGACGCCCGGCGCATGGCGAAACGCTGGGCCGCGGTTGCGGCCGAGGCGGAAGCGGAACGCCGGCCGGATGGAACGGCCGCGCCCTCCGTCGGCGTCACCCTGGCGCTTGCCTATCCGGACCGCATCGCCAGGAGCCGTGGCGGCGCCGCCGGCGGCTTCCTGCTCGCGAACGGCCGCGGCGCCAGCCTCGATCCGGCGTCCGCCTTGGCGCGGGAAAAATTCCTCGCCGTGGCCGAGCTCGCTGGCGCCGCGGCGCACAGCCGCATCCTGCTCGCCGCAGCGATCACCCTTCCCGAGATCGAGACGCATTTTGCCGATCGCATCGCAAGCCGCGACGATCTGGTGTTCGACGCCGCCAGCGCCAGCTTGCGCGGACGACGCACGCGCCGCCTCGGCGCCGTCGTGCTGCTCGAGCAGCCGCTGGCGGTCGAGCCGGATCCGGAGACCGCCGCGGTGCTGGCACGCGGCATCGCCGGGCTCGGGCTCGACCGGCTGCCGTGGAGCAAGGCGCTGCGACAATGGCGCGACCGGGTCATGTTCCTGCGTGCCGCGGAGGGCGGCGAGTGGCCGGATCTGTCCGATCAGACGCTCGCCGCGACCGCCGCGGATTGGCTCGAACCGGCGCTCGCGGGGAAAACCGCCCTGGCGGAGCTGACCGCGGACGAGCTCTCCGAAGCAATTGCCGCCATGTTGCCGTGGCGCCTGCGGCGCCGGCTCGACGCCGAGGCGCCGACCCATTTCGATGCCCCGTCGGGGTCGCGCGTGCCGATCGACTACGGGGCCGAAGAGGGGCCGAAGCTGTCGATCCGAGTGCAGGAGCTGTTCGGGCTCGCCCGCCATCCGGCGATCGCCGACGGGCGTGTCCCGCTGGTCGTCGAGCTGCTGTCTCCGGCGCACCGGCCGGTGCAGGTCACCCGCGACCTGCCGGGCTTCTGGCGCGGCTCCTACGCGGCGGTGAGGTCAGAGATGCGGGGCCGCTATCCGCGCCACCCCTGGCCGGACGACCCGGCGGCGGCGGCGCCGACCCGGCGGGCCAAGCCGCGGGGGACCTGAGGCACCGGCGAGGTCGACCCGCGACGCGCGGATCTGTTACCCGGCGGGCATCCGTGCTATGTTTTTTGCAGGGCCTTTCGCGAGCGTCGGCGGGGGCCTTTTCGTTTTGGCGGCGCAGCGCGCCTTCGGGCCAAGCGGCTCCGGTCCGATGCTCGGACCAGCGCGCCCGATGCCAATCCGCTGCAGAGCGCGAGATCGTCATGTCTGCCAATCGGAAAGGACATATCCGCCTCACCTCCCATCCGGGGGCCGGGACCCCCGGGCGATTCCCGATCCGCTGGGGTGCCGCTACGGCAACTGAGCGCGGGCCGGTGATCGGCACGATCACGGCCGGGTCGGACCGCAACGCCATCGGCGCCCATGGTGGGGCCTACGCGCTCTATCGGGCGCTCGCGGTCTCGGCCGGGGCGCTCAACCCGATCGCCCGGCCCGACCTGCGCAATACCGCGCCCATCATCGAGATCGGGCCACATCCGCAATGGTCCGAGCCGGCCCGCATCGTGTCGCTCGACCCGTGGGGTCACCGGATCGCCGAGGATTTTCGCCAGGAGATCGCCGAAGGCCTGGATATCCGCCCGACCATTGCGGTCACCAAGGCACGGCTGACGCTCTCGGAGCTCGATCAGGCGGTCAGGAGCGGCCGGCTGAAGATCGACGGCGACATCATCCGGCCGACCGGGGAGGTCGTGGTCACCAAGGCGGCGATCGATCCGGTCTGGCACCTGCCGGGCATCGCCCAGCGCTTCGGCGTCGGCGAGGACCGGCTCCGCCGCATCCTGTTCGAGGAGACCGGCGGCATGTACCCGGAGCTCGTTACGCGTCCGGACCTGTCGGTGTTCCTGCCGCCGATCGGCGGGATCACGCTCTACATCATGGGCGATGCCTCGGCGCTGGCCGATCGCGGGCGCACGCTCACCTGCCGGGTCCACGACGAGTGCAGCGGCTCCGACGTATTCGGCTCGGACATCTGCACCTGCCGCCCCTATCTGATCCACGGCATCGAGGAGTGCGTGAAGCAGGCGCAGGAAGGCGGCGCCGGCCTGATCGTCTACAATCGCAAGGAGGGCCGCGCGCTCGGCGAGGTGACGAAGTTTCTGGTCTACAACGCGCGCAAGCGCCAGGAGGGCGGCGACCAGGCGGCGACCTATTTCGAGCGCACCGAATGCGTCGCCGGCGTGCAGGACGCCCGCTTCCAGGAGCTGATGCCCGACGTGCTGCACTGGCTGGGCATCACCCGCATCGATCGCTTCGTCTCGATGTCGAACATGAAATACGACGCGATCGTCAAATCCGGCATCGAGATCGGCGAGCGCGTAGCGATTCCCGACGAGCTCGTGCCCGACGACGCCAAGGTCGAGATCGAGGCCAAGAAGGCGGCGGGCTACTACGCGCCGACGGCGGCGCCGGACGATGCGCTCAAGTCGGTGGTCGGGCGAAAGCTCGACGAGTATTGAGCGTGGGCGATGGGCGTGCCGAGCAGCTGGCGGCGCGATCGCTGTTGACCGCATCGGCCGTGCGCGAGCGTGCGCACGAGATCCTGGCGGCGGGGATCGACCGCCGGCTGCCGCACTTCTCGGTCGACATGTCCCGCCTTCCGGCGGCGGCCGATATCGTCGCCGGCGTGGTCCGCGACACCTATCCGACCGGCGCCGTGCCGTTCCACGCGAGGTGGCGCCACTTCGTCATCGCCGGACACGATCTGTGGGCCGCGCGTGCCGAGGCGGCCGGTTGGCCGGACCTGGCGGCCCGGGCGCGCGCCGCCTTCGACCTCGCGATCGTGTCGGTCCTGCTCGATGCCGGTGCCGGAGCAGATTGGCGGTACCACGATGCTGCGACCGGCGCCGTGCTCGGCCGGTCCGAAGGCTTGGCGCTGGCCTCGCTGCGGATGTTCGAGGCCGGGGCCTTCTCGGCGGATCCGTCCGACCCGTTGCGGGCCGATGCCGAAAGGCTCGCGGCCGTCACCGCCGCCGACCTCGCCGCCGGCTTCCAGGCCGGCACGGCAAATCCGCTCGTCGGCCTCGACGGCCGCGCCGGCCTGATCGCCCGGCTCGGCACGACCGTCGCGGCCAGCCCCGCGGTGTTCGCCGGCCGGGATGCGCCGCGTCCGGGCGGCCTGTTCGACCACCTCGCCCAGTCCGGCGGGCAGCTGCCCGCCCCGCGCATTCTCGAGGCGCTGCTCACCAACCTGCAGCCGATCTGGCCCGGTCGCCTGACCCTCGGCGGCGTCGCGCTCGGCGACACCTGGCGTCACCCGGCGGTGCGGCGGGACGATCCGACGAACGGTCTGGTGCCGTTCCACAAGCTGTCGCAGTGGCTCGCCTATTCGCTGATCGAGCCGCTCGAGGATGCCGGCCTCGTGGTCGGCGACATCGGCGAGTTGACCGGGCTCGCCGAATATCGCAACGGCGGCCTGTTCGTCGACACCGGCGCGATCGCGCTCCATGATCCGGCGGCGGCCGAACGGCCACATCCGGTCGATGGAACGCTGGTGGTCGAGTGGCGGGCGCTGACCGTGGCGCTGCTTGACGCCATCGCGCCGTTGGTGCGCGACCGGCTCGGACTGACGGCGCAAGCCTTCCCGCTCGCCCGGGTTCTCGAAGGCGGCACCTGGGCGGCCGGCCGCCGCCTGGCGCGGGAGCGGCGGGCCGATGGTGGCCCGCCGATCCGGGTATCGAGCGACGGCACGGTCTTTTGACGGCGGCAAAGTCTTGCCGGCAAGATGATGACGCGCATTCGGCAACGGGGGATCGGGCATGCAGGGCGTCACGGTCGTCGACCATCCGCTGGTTCAGCACAAGCTCACCCTGATGCGCGACAAGAGCCGGTCGACCAAGGGATTCCGCCAGCTGCTCAACGAGATCGGCATGCTGCTGTGCTACGAGGTCACCCGCGACCTGCCGACCGAGCTCGTCGATATCGAGACCCCGCTGGCGCCAATGAAGGCGCCGGTGCTGGCCGGCAAGAAGCTGGTGTTCGCGCCGATCCTGCGCGCCGGCCTGGGCTTCGTCGACGGCATGCTCAGCCTCGTTCCCTCCGCCCGCGTCGCCCACATCGGGCTCTATCGCGACCCCAAGACGCTGGTCGCGGTCGAGTACTATTTCAAGGCGACCGAGGACGTGGCCGATCGCCTCGTCATCATCATGGACCCGATGCTGGCGACCGCGAACTCGGCGATCGCCGCGGTGGACCGGCTGAAGGAGCGCGGCGTCTCCAATCTGCGCTTCGTCTGTCTGCTGGCGGCGCCGGAGGGTCTCGAGAAGTTCCGCGCGCATCATCCCGATGTGCCGGTGTGGACCGCCGCGATCGACAGCCACCTCGACGATCACGGCTACATCGTGCCCGGCCTCGGCGATGCCGGCGACCGCATGTACGGGACCAAATGAGCTTGCGCCCGATCGGTCGAATTCGATGCATCCCGGCAATATCCGGTTAGCCGGCGCCGGAAATTATGCCGGCTGAGCCCGTTCCGTTAGGGTGACGGTCGGGTTTGCATGATGACAATGTGCGCGACTCAACGAGTTGCGGCGGGCCACATGCGATCGATCATCATCACGGCCATCATCGTGCTCGCGATTGCGGGCGTGGCCCCCAAGTTTCTCGACCGCGCCGGAGCGCCGGTTCAACCGGCCGCTCACGCGGCCGTCGAGGCGAGCCCGCCGAGAGTCGCTGCCGGCCCGCGCAGCGTGGTGATCTCGCCGGACGCGCGCGGCCATTTCCGGGTCGACGGGGAAGTTGACGGCCGCCGGCTCGATTTCATGGTGGATACCGGCGCCACCTCGATCGCGTTGCGGCTGCGCGATGCGGAGCGGCTGAGCATCCATCCGGCGCGACGGGACTATTCGGTCGCGGTCTCGACCGCCAACGGCACGGTTCGGGCCGCCCAGGTGACGCTCGATCGCGTCGAGGTGGGCGGCGTCACGGTCCGCAACGTCACGGCGCTGGTAGTCCCCGATGAGGCGCTCGGCGAGAACCTGCTCGGCCTGTCGTTCCTGTCGCGGTTGCACCGCTTCGAATATCGCGAAGGCCGCCTCGTCCTCGAGGAATAGTCGCGATCCGCGCAACCTTTGCGGCGCTGCAGCGCTTCCCGGTCATCGTGAGCCACTTCGCCGGGACATGCTGTGGGGCGTTCGGGTCCTCACCAGCTTTGCGGGGCGCGGGCGTTCCGCTATGTGCTCGGCGCACCGAATGGCGGCGCTTCTGGAAGGCGAACTGGTGTGCAGGTTCGCGTGAGCTGCTCCGGCCGCCGCAGCCTGAGGACACGATGCTCCCCAAGCCGAAGCCGTCGCTCCAGCCCAATACCTATGCGTTCGAAACCGAGCCGATGGTAAAGCCCACGGGGTTCCGCGAATACGACGCGCGCTGGCTGCTCGATCGGGAAATCAACCTGATGGGCTTTCAGGCCCTCGGCATGGGGCTCGGCACCCTGATCCATCAGCTCGGCGTGCGCCCCCACATCGTCACTGGTCACGACTTCCGCAGCTACTCGACGGCGGTGAAGATGGCGTTGACGACGGGTCTCATGGCGGCAGGCTGCCGGGTGTACGACGTCGGCCTGGCGCTGTCGCCGATGGCGTACTTCGCCCAGTTCGAGCTCGACGTGCCGTGCGTCGCCATGGTGACGGCATCGCACAACGACAACGGCTGGACCGGCGTGAAGATGGGGGTCGATCGCCCGTTGACCTTCGGCCCCGACGAGATGAGCCGGCTGAAGGAGATCGTGCTCGGTGGCGAGTTCGATCTGCCCGGCGGCGGCGCGTACGAGTTCGTCGAGGATTTTGCCCGGCGCTACATGGCGGATCTCAGCGATCGGCCGAAGCTCGAGCGCCACCTCAAGGTCGTCTGCGCCTGCGGCAACGGCACCGCCGGAGCGATTGCGCCGCAGGTGCTGGAGATGATCGGCTGCGAGGTGGTGCGGCTCGATTGCGAGCTCGACTACACGTTCCCCAAGTACAATCCGAACCCCGAGGACATGGAGATGCTGCACGCCATGCGCGACGAGGTGCTGCGCAGCAAGGCCGATGTCGGGTTCGGCTTCGACGGCGACGGCGACCGCTGCGGCGTGGTCGACAACGCCGGCGACGAGATCTTCGCCGACAAGGTCGGCGTGATGCTGGCGCGCGACATGTCGGCGCTGCACCCGGGCGCAACCTTCGTGGTCGACGTCAAATCGACCGGCCTGTTCGCGACCGATCCGGTGCTGGCCCGCAACGGCGCCAAGGCCGACTACTGGAAGACCGGCCATTCCTACATGAAGCGCCGAGTGACCGAGATCGGCGCGCTCGCCGGCTTCGAGAAGTCCGGCCATTTCTTTTTCAACAAGCCGTTCGGACGCGGCTATGACGACGGCCTGGTGTCGGCGATCGCGGTGTGCGAGATGCTCGACCGCAGCCCGGGCAAGAGCATGGCCGACCTGAAGAACGCCCTGCCGAAGACATGGCAGTCGCCGACCATGTCGCCGCACTGCGCCGACGAGGCGAAATACGGCGTGGTCGATCAGGTCATCGGACATTTCGAAGGCGCACGCGCCAGAGGCGACAAGGTCGCCGGCCAGCCGATCCGCGATCTGGTCACGGTCAACGGCGTGCGCGTCACCGTGGCCGACGGCACCTGGGGCCTGGTGCGGGCGTCCTCCAACAAGCCGGAGCTCGTCGTCGTGGTCGAGAGCCCGGTATCGGAGGCGCGCATGCGCGAGATGTTCCGGGAGATCGATGCGGTGCTGCGTACGCACGACAGCGTCGGCGCCTACAATCAGACGATCTGACGAAAATCAGCGTCCGTTCGCCAGGGTGGCGCGGAACGGGTGCGCCGGGTACACCCCGAGAATCTTGAGCTCCTTGGAGAAGAACTCGAGCTCGGCCAGCGCCAGCGCCACGTTGTGGTCGTCGGGGTGGCCCTCGACGTCGGCGTAGAACTGGGTGGCGAAGAAGTTGCCGTCGATCATGTAGCTTTCGAGCTTGGTCATGTTGACGCCGTTGGTGGCGAAGCCGCCGAGCGCCTTGTAGAGCGCCGCCGGGATGTTGCGCACCTCGAACACGAAGGTGGTGATGACCGGCCCCGCACCCGCCTTCGGCATGTCCGGCTGCCGGGCCAGCACGATGAAGCGCGTGGTGTTGTGCGCCTCGTCCTCGACGTCCTCGGCCAGGATGTCGAGCCCGTAGATCTCGGCGGCGAGCCGCGACGCGATGGCGGCGCGCGAGCGGTCGGCGCGCTCCGCCACCTCGCGGGCGGAGCCCGCCGTATCGGCCGCGACGATGCGCTTGAGCCCGAGCCGGCGGATGACGTTGCGGCACTGGCCCAGCGCCATGACGTGGCTTTCCACCGTCTTGATCCCGGCGAGCGTCGCGCCGCGTGGCGCCATGAGCTGATGGCGGACCGGAAGGAAATATTCGCCGATGATGTGCAGACCCGACGTCGGCATCAGATGATGGATGTCGGCGACGCGCCCGGCGAGCGAATTCTCGATTGGGATCATGCCGAGGTCGGCGTCGCCGCCGGTGACCGCCGCGAAGGCATCCTCGAAGGTCGGGCACGGCGCGGCGTCGTAGTCCGGATAGGTGTCGCGGCAGGCGATATGGGAATTGGCTCCCGGCTCGCCCTGGAAAGCGACTTTCTTGCGTGTGCTCATGGCCGCCCCGATACCCGATGGAAGGTGGACCAGCGCAAGTGTCAACGGGCGGTCACGAGCGTGCGCACGCGCTCGAGATCTTCCGGCGTATTGACGCCGAGCGGCACGCTGTCAACCAGCGCCACGTCGATGCGCATGCCGGCCTCCAGGGCGCGCAGCTGCTCGAGACTTTCCCGCCGCTCGAGCGGCGACGGCGGCAGCGCCACGAAGCGTTCGAGCGCGCCGCGGCGATACGCGTAGAGGCCGATGTGATGATAGAGCGGGCCCTCGCCCCACGGCGCCGTCGCCCGTGTGAAGTAGAGCGCGCGCAGGCGCGCCGGCGCGATCATCGTGCCGACCGCCTTGACGACGTTTGGATCGGTGCGCTCGGCCGCCTCGCGAATCTCGGCGGCCAGCGTCGAGATATCGACGTCCCGGTCCGCCAGCGGAACGACCGCTGCCCGGATGTCGGCCGGATCGAATACCGGATGATCGCCCGGACAGCTGATCACGATCCCGGCGCGGCCGTCGGGGTCGATGAGGCGGAGGGCTTCGTGAACCCGGTCCGACCCGGACACGTGGTCGCTGCGCGTCATCACGGCACGGCCACCGGCGGATTCCACCACCGCGACGATCTCGGGCGCATCGGTGGCGACCACGACCGGGCCGATCGCGGCGCGCGAGGCGAGGTCGAGGACGCGGAGAATCATCGGACGGCCCGCGATGTCGGCAAGCGGCTTGCCGGGCAGCCGGCTCGACCCCATCCGGGCGGGCAACACGACCACGACGTCGTCTCGAACCATGTCGGCATCCGGCTGCGGCGACCGCGCCCT
The DNA here is from genome assembly GCA_049509935.1 of Xanthobacteraceae bacterium. Lineage (GTDB taxonomy): Bacteria > Pseudomonadota > Alphaproteobacteria > Rhizobiales > Xanthobacteraceae > AP-16. The sequence continues at coordinate 8,915 of JBEKZK010000059.1, forward strand.
GCGGATCCGCCGTTCGCAGGTGTCTGGCCGTATATACGGGTTGCCAGAGCCGAGGCAAACCGGGTATTTCTGCGCCGCCGCATTCCCGCCATTCGATTCCGCGGGGTGCTCGCTCCGGGAGTCTCGTCTCGATGAACTCGTTCGAACTCAACAAGATTCTCGGCGCCGTCCTCGGCACCTGCCTGGCGCTGCTGGCGCTCAATATCACCGCCAGCGCGCTGTTCACGCCGGCGCCTCCGGCCAAACCCGGCATCGAGATCGCGGTCGCCGAGCAGAAGGAAGCGCCGGGAAAGCCCGCCGCCGCGGCGGCCGAGGAGCCGATCGAAAAGCTGCTGGCGGCCGCCACACCGGAGCACGGCGAGCAGATCGCCAAGCCCTGCGCCACCTGCCACACGTTCACCAAGGGCGGCCCGACCAAGATCGGCCCCAACCTCTGGGGCGTGGTCAATCGGCCGAAGGGCTCGGAGCCCGGCTTCGCCTATTCGGAGGGCATGAAGAGCAAGGGCGGCAATTGGACCGTCGACGATCTGAGCGCCTTCCTGACCAATCCGCGCGCCTATGTGGCGGGGACCAAGATGAGCTTCGCCGGGCTGCCGAAGGCCAACGACCGGGCGAATGTGATCGCCTATCTGAACAGCCTCTCCGACAACCCGGCGCCGTTGCCGAAGGCGGCGGAAAACGCTGCTCCCGGCCGCAAGGTCCAGTAGTCGCCTGCCGCCGGCGTCATCGCCCGCAAGTGGCGACGGCCGAGATCGCGCGGGAGCCGATCGATGGCGCACGGGAACGCCGGCGCGCGCGTCGAGGGCCGGAAATCCTGTCGCGGCTCGCAGGATGCGCCGGGAAGGATGTCATCGTGACGCGCTGGCGTCACCCCCAAAATCCGACATAATCGGCGCAAACCTGGGCAGGCGTCGGCTTTTGCCCGCAACCGGAGTCGCAATGCAACTCACGCGTCGACGCCTCATCCATGCGGCCAGCCTCGCGGTTGCCGGCCCGGCGCTGCAGGCGCTGCAGACCGCGCCCGGCGTTGCGGCGACGTCGCCGGATGGCGGCTGGCGGCACGGGACCTCGCTGTTCGGCGAGGTGCGCTATCCTGAAGGGTTTGCCCACTTCGAGTATGTCAATCCGACGGCACCGAAGGGCGGCACGCTGCGCATCGGGGCGCAGGGAACCTTCGATAATTTCAATCCTGTGGTCGGTGGCGTGAAGGGCGTCCTTGCCGCCTCGATCGGCCTTGTCCAGGAAACCCTGCTGACCTCGGCGCTCGACGAGGTGGCGACCGAATACGGCCTGCTCGCCGACGGCGTGAGCTTTCCGCCCGACTTTTCCGCGGTGACCTATCGCCTGCGGCCGGCGGCCAGGTGGCACGACGGCACTCCGGTTACTCCGGAGGACGTCATCTTCTCGTTCGAGGCCTTCAAGACCCATCATCCGCGCCTCGCCGCCTACTATGGCCATGTCGTGAAGGCGGCCAGGAGCGGCGAGCACGAGATCACGTTCTCATTCGACCAGCCCGGAAATCGCGAGCTGCCGCAGATCGTCGGCCAGCTCACCGTGCTCCCGAAGCATTGGTGGGACGGGACCGACGGCAACGGCAACAAGCGCGATATCGCCGCCACCACGACGGAGCCGCCGCTCGGCTCCGGCCCCTATCGCATCAAGGAGTTCGTGGCCGGCCGCTCGATCGTCTTCGAGCGCGTGAAGGACTATTGGGGCCGTGATCTGGCGGTCAATGTCGGACAGAACAACTTCGAGGAGATCCGGGTCGAGTATTACCGCGACTCCACGGTTTCGCGCGAAGCCTTCAAGGGGGACCAGCTCGACTGGCGCACCGAGCCCAGCGCCAAGGACTGGGCGACGGCCTACGATTTTCCGGCCGTGCAGGACAAGCGGGTGGTGCTCGAGCAGTTTCCCATGCGCAGCATCGGCATCATGCAGGCGCTGGTGTTCAACACCCGGCGCGACAAGTTCAAGGACCCGCGGCTGCGGCGCGCGTTCAACTACGCCTACGACTTCGAGGAGCTGAACAAGCAGATTTTCTACAATCAGTATCAACGCCTTTCTAGCTATTTCGACGGCACCGAGCTCGCTTCCTCGGGCCTGCCCGAGGGCAAGGAGCTGGACATCCTGGAGCCGGTGCGCGCCAAGGTGCCGCCCGAGGTGTTCACCACGGTCTTCAAGAACCCGGTCGGCGGCAGCCCGGAGGCGGTTCGCGCCAACATGCGCGAGGCCACCCGGCTGCTCAGGGAGGCGGGCTACGAGGTGCGCGACACCAGGCTCGTCGATACCCGCACCGGCGAGCCGCTCAGCGTCGAGATCCTGATCGACGATCCGAGCTACGAACGGCTGGTGGTGTTCCTCAAGCCCGCCCTGGAACGGCTCGGGATCGCGGTGACGCTGCGCGCGGTGGACAATGCGCAATACCAGAATCGCCTGCGCCAGTGGGACTTCGACATCATCAGCAATGTGTGGGCGCAGTCGCTGTCGCCGGGCAACGAGCAGCGCTACTACTGGGGCTCGGAAGCCGCCGACACGGCGGGGACGCGCAACTTCGCCGGCATCAAGGATGCGGCGGTCGACGCGCTGATCGAGCGCGTCATCTTCGCCAAGGACCGCGAGGATCTGGTCGCGGCATGCCGCGCCCTCGACCGAGTGCTGTTGTGGCACCACTACGTGGTGCCACAGTTCTACCTGTTCAAGCAGCGCGTCGCCCGCTGGGATCGCTTCGGCCGACCGGACATGCTGCCCAAATACGGAATTCACGGCTTCCCCAACATCTGGTGGTGGGATGCCGAGCGAGCCGCCAGGGTGGGGTCCCGCTGATGGCCGCCCGCCCGCTGCGGCCGCGAGGTGCGGTGAGCCGCCGCGCCGTGCTGGCGGGATGCGCCGGCATCCTGGCCGCCGGCCTGCCGGAGCCGGGAGTGGCGGGACCGGTCGACGAGGACGAAACAGAACGGCACGGCCTCTCGGCGTTCGGCGATCTCAAATACCCGGCGGATTTCCATCACGTCGACTACGTCAATCCGCTGGCGCCGAAGGGCGGAACGTTCTCCTGGGTCGCGGGATCGCGT
>JBEKZK010000590.1:0-3917 GCA_049509935.1 Xanthobacteraceae bacterium
CGCCCCGCAGCGCCCGCAGCCGCGCCAGCGTGCGATCCTCGTCCGCGTTGGCGAGTCGGCTATAGCCGACGACATCGGCCGCCAGGATGGCGGCAAGCTTCCGAGTCTCGGTCATCCCTCGGGCAACCCAGCCATTGCGAAGAGGGCCGGAATCTAGGGCAAGGTCGGCGCAAAAGCCATGCCGCCCACCCCGCGTTCGCCGCCGCACAGGCGCAAGCCGGGCGCGGCAAATTCCCCGTCCACGTTGACGCCGGCCGGGCGGCCTTCTATCGGTCGGCCGATGGATTTCGAGCTTTCCGAGGAGCAGCGCGCGTTCCAGGCGACGGCGCAGAATTTTGCCCAGGCCGAGATGATGCCGTTCGCCCGGCACTGGGACGAGCACGAGGTCTTTCCGGTCGCCACGCTGCGCAAGGCGGCGGCGCTCGGTTTCGGCGGGATCTATGTCAAGGACGACGTCGGCGGCTCGGCGCTCGACCGGCTCGACGCCACCATCATCTTCGAGGAGCTGGCGCAGGGCTGCACGTCGACCGCCGCCTACGTGTCGATCCACAACATGGCGGCGTGGATGATCGATGCCTACGGCACCGCGAACCAGCGCCGGCGGTTCCTGCCCAGGCTGTGCACCATGGAGCACTTCGCGAGCTATTGCCTGACCGAGCCGGGCTCCGGCTCGGATGCCGCGAGCCTGTCGACCCGGGCGGTGCGCGACGGCGACGATTACGTGATCAGCGGCGCCAAGGCCTTCATCTCCGGCGGCGGCACCTCGGATCTCTATGTCTGCATGGTGCGCACCGGCGGCGAGGGAGCGCGAGGAATCTCCTGCGTCGTGGTAGAAAAGGGCGCGCCGGGGCTGTCGTTCGGTGCGCCCGAGCGCAAGCTCGGCTGGAAGTCGCAGCCCACCGCCATGGTGATCTTCGAGGATTGCCGCGTGCCGGTGGCAAACCGCATCGGCGAGGAGGGCGTCGGCTTCCGCATCGCCATGGCGGGCCTCGACGGCGGCCGGCTCAACATCGCGGCCTGCTCGCTCGGCGGCGCGCAGTTCTGCCTCGATCGCACGCTCGACTACATGCGCGACCGCAGGCAGTTCGGCAGCAGGCTCGCCGACTTCCAGGCGCTGCAGTTCCGCATCGCCGACTACGCCGCCGAGCTCGAGGCCGCCCGGCTTCTGGTGCGCCGCGCCGCCACCGCGGTGACCAGGCGGGAGCCCGGCGCGACCACGCTCGCCGCCATGGCCAAGCGGATCGCCACCGACGCCGGCTTCGAGGTGGTGAACGGCTGCCTGCAGCTCCACGGCGGCTACGGCTATCTGCGCGACCATCCGATCGAGCGCGTGCTGCGCGACGTCCGGGTGCACCAGATCCTCGAGGGCACCAACGAGGTCATGCGCCTGATCATCAGCCGCGCGCTGCTGGGGACCTCGTCGTGACCGCCGCTCCGCGCCCCGCATGACCGGCGAGCCCGAGATCCTGTTCGATCGGCGCGGCGCGGCAGGCCTCGTCACCCTCAATCGTCCGCAGGCGCTCAATGCGGTGACGCTGGCGATGGTGCGCGAGCTGGCGGTGCGACTGGCCGAGTGGGCACGCGACCCGGCGGTGACCCGGGTGATCGTGTCGGGGGCGGGCGGTCGCGCCTTTTCGGCCGGGGGCGACATCCGGGCGCTCTACGAGCTCGGCCGGGCAGGGCGCCAGGACGAGGCGCTGACGTTCTGGCGCGAGGAGTATCTCCTCAACGCGTTCATCAAGCGGTTTCCCAAACCCTATGTGGCGCTGATCAACGGCATCGACATGGGCGGCGGCGTCGGCGTCTCGATCCACGGGTCGCATCGGGTGGCCGGGGAAAAATTCCTGTTCGCCATGCCGGAAGTCGGCATCGGCTTCTTTCCCGACGTGGGCGCTACCTGGTTCCTGCCGCGGATGCCGGGCGAGACCGGCACCTGGTGTGCGCTCACCGGGGAGCGGCTGAAGGCCGGCGACGCGGTCGCGTCCGGCCTTGCGACCCATCACGTCACCGCCGCCCGGTTTGCCGAGCTGACCGAGGCGCTGTGCGGCACGGTGCCGGTCGATGCGGTGCTCGGGGCCTTCGCCGAGCTGCCCGACGAGGCTCCGCTGATGGCCCGGCGCCCGGTGATCGACCGCCTGTTCGCGGCCGACCGGATCGAGGACATCCTCTCGGCGCTCGACGCCGAGGCGGCGTCCGGCGGCGCCGACGCCGGATGGGCCGGCGCCAGCGCGGCGACGATCCGGGAAAAGTCCCCGCTCAGCCTGAAGATCGCGCTGGCGCAGATGCGGCGCGGCCCCACGTGGTCGTTCGTCGACTGCATGCGGGCGGAATTTCGCATCGTCTCGCGGGTCGTCTACGGCCGCGATTTCTACGAGGGGATTCGCGCCGCGATCATCGACAAGGACGGCGCGCCGCGGTGGCGGCCGTCGCGGCTCGCCGACGTGACAGATGCCGAGGTCGAGGCGCACTTCGCCCCGCTCGCGACCGAGCTCGGCCTGCCATGAGCGACCCGATGACGGCGATCGACCGCGAGACCGAGCGCCCGACGGAGGGGCCCTGGACGGTGGCGCTGATCTGGTTCCTCAGGTCGGTCGCCGGCCTGTCGATGGCCAAAGGTCTATACCACTGGTCGGTGGTCATCGGCATCGGCGACGGGCCCGGCTCCAGCTTCGAGGCGAGCCCGGTGGCGTTCCAGGCCGCCACCATCTTCTTCGCCGTGATCGACCTCGTCGCCGCCGTCGGGCTGTGGCTCGCGGCCGCCTGGGGCGGTGTCGTGTGGCTCACCGCGGCGATCTCGATGGCAGCCGTCGAGCTGTTCTTTCCCCAGGTCTACGGCGGCGCCGTTCTCATCATCGTGATGGAGCTCGCCGCCATCTTCGCCTATGTGGGGCTCGCCTACATGGCCACGCGCGAACGGCCCGAGTAGCCGGCCGAGCGCGCGACCAACGATCGAGGAGGACGCCATGGCACGGATCGGATTCGTCGGGCTCGGCAACATGGGCCTGCCGATGGCGCTCAACCTCGTCAAGGCCGGCCATGCGCTCGCCGGGTACGACGTGAGCGCGTCGCAATCGCAGCAGCTCGTCGCCGCCGGCGGATCGGCGGCGGCATCGATCGCCGCTGCGGCGTCGGGCGCCGAGGTCGTGATCACCATGCTGCCGGCCGGCAAGGAGGTGCGTGAGGTCTATCTCGGCGCCGCCGGCGTTCTTTCGAGCGCCGCCGCCGACACCCTGCTCATCGATTCCTCGACGATCGATGTCGCAACCGCGCGCGCGGTCGCCGCCGCGGCCGACACCCGGGGGCTGCCGATGGTCGATGCGCCGGTGTCCGGCGGCGTCGGCGGCGCGCAGGCCGCATCCCTGACCTTCATGGTCGGCGGCCCCGACGCGGCGTTCGCCCGCGCCAGGCCGCTGCTCGAGGCCATGGGCCGGACGATCGTGCACGCCGGCGGCCCCGGCAACGGGCAGGCCGCCAAGATCTGCAACAACATGATCCTCGGCATTTCGATGATCGCGGTGAGCGAGGGCTTCCTGCTCGCCGAAAAGCTCGGCCTCGATCATCAGAAGCTGTTCGACATCTCGGCCAAATCGTCGGGCCAGTGCTGGGCGCTGACCAGCTACTGCCCGGTGCCGGGCCCGGTGCCGACGTCGCCGGCCAACCGCGACTATCAGGCCGGATTCACCGCAGCGATGATGCTCAAGGATCTCAAGCTCGCCCAGGACGCCGCGCGCGAGGCGGGCGCCACCACGCCGCTCGGAGCCGACGCCGCGGCGCTCTACGAGCGCTGCGTCGGCAGCGGTTTCGGCCCCCGCGATTTCTCCGCCATCATCCGCTTCCTGCGTGGGTCGTGAAGGTCCGTCTGCAGCGCCTGATGCTTGCAGCGACTTTGCAGCGCGCTCCGCTGCACCCTCCCGGCA
>JBEKZK010000591.1:0-3898 GCA_049509935.1 Xanthobacteraceae bacterium
GCGCGTCCAGGCGGCACCGCCCTTGGCGTACAACAGCCAGCGGTCAACGAAGCTGTAGCCGAGCCGAGCGGTGGCCGAGGCCAGGAAGTCGTTGTTGACGGTGAATTGCGACGGAAGCGTCACGCCCGTCAGCAAATTCCGCACAGTGCTCGCATTGCTGCCTTTCAGGCTGGTCCACGCGGCCCGACCTTCGACTCCCAGCACCCAGCCCGGAGCGAACTGATAGTCGCAGCCGATCTGTCCGCCGCCGACGAACCCGGACGAATTGTGACTCCTCGAGTCTCCGAGCGCGTTGGTTCCCGTATCGTCGCTGAATGCGCCGCCGACATGGCCGCCGATATGGCAGCCGGTCCAGGAGAACGGGGCGGGAACCGCAGGAATCATTGACGGGGCCTTCATCGGCAAGTCGGCCGCGAGCATGGGAGTCGAGGCCGTCAGCGCCACGATTGCGGCGCCGGAGAGGATTCTACGCATCACAACATTCCCCTTGGTGAAGCATTACGTAGGGACATTACCATGTGAGTGACAAAAATTCTGTATCCGAAATGCAACATTCCTAAGGGAAAATGCGTACAACCTCGCCGCCCGGGCGGATGCATTCGCCGGTCGACCCGCTCAAGCATTTGCTTCGCATGGCGTTTCTTTGAATCAGTCAGGGCCGGGCGGCCAGCGGACGCCGCAGTGGATTGCCCGTTACCCGTCGGCCCCCGGGCTCGAGGTCCGCGCCAAGCCGGCGAGCGCGCCCGTGGTCGAATCCGCCGGTCGTCCGAAGTGTTGCGCGCGCCGTGAAAGCGCAAAGGGCAGGAGGCTCGTAACCCCTATCGAAGGACCGGATCGCGCAAACCAGCGGTGAGAGAAAATCGTCTCCAGCGTCGACTGTAGATTGAATATTGTCTTGATCCGCGCGCGCGTTGTGGTAGCGTTGCGGTTGAGTTGCTTCTCACGCGACCGCCCATGACACGGGGGCCTTGCCGGCCGGAGCCGCGTCGGCGGCATTGCCGCTCCCAGCAAAAGGAGGAACCACGATGACGCACGCTCTCAGTCTGACGCTGCCGATCAAGCAGGATGCCGACACTCAGGCGAAACTCCAGAATCTCATAAATATCTTCGAAGCGCAGGTCCAGCCGGCGATCGAGTTGGCGCTGCAGCAATCGCACATCGTGCACTTCGCGCGCGTGGTCGTCATCGACAACAAGTACATCCAGGTGATCACCGAGTACGAAGGTCCTCATCAGGAATACACCGAATTCTTCCGTCGCGCGCTGGCGCCCGTGTTCGGCGCGATTTTTGCGCTGGCCGAGGGCGCTCCGGACGTGAACGACACGAATGCATTCTGGGAGTATTCCAAGAGCCACAACATTCGATCGCTCGGGCGCTCGATCAGCGGCTCGACGGATTTCAGCGGCGATCCCGCCGGATGGCTGTTCTCGGCCTACGGAGCAAGGACGGTCCAGGAGATCCAGGCCGATATCGCCAAGGCCGAGCAAAAGGCAGCCTGATCTGGCGGGCTCGCGCCTGTCCTGACCCGCGCCGGGGGCCCTCGCCGGGACCCCCTGCCCGGCCGCGGTCGCTGCTCCAAGGGAGTGTATGATGGCTGACGTGGATAACGCGCAAGCCATTGTTGTGCAGAGGTCGAACAAGGCGTGCTTCGCCGTTCTGCTGTTCACGATCGATCAGCCCGAGGGGGCGAAGACGTTCTTGCGGACCTGGACGCCGCAGACGCCGGCCGGGTGGGCTCCCGAGCCGACGGGAGGCGCCGCGCTGTACTTTCTGTTCAGCTGGTCCGGTCTTGAAAAACTGCTCGCGGGCCGTCGCGATTTCAACGTCGACGACGGGCGGCGCGCGTTCGAGACCTTCTTCGTCGACCCGACCCAGGCGCCGGACAATCCTGCGATGGCCCGGCAACTCGGGTTCATCGGCCGGAGCTCTCCGGATGGATGGTGGCATCAATTTCAGACCGGCAGCATCGAGCTGGTCGTGTATGGCGCATTCGACGACCCGGCGCACCGGGACGACCAAGTTCGGCGCCTCAGGAGCGCGGCGGCGAGCTGCGGGCTGACCGAGCTGCGGCTGCCGAGCTTTCCCGGCGGGTCGCTGGCCGGGTATCGTCCCCCCGGCGGCCGTCTGCATTTCGGTTATCGTGACGGGATCACGACGCCCGATATCGATTGGAGCGACAGTCGCCGCCCCGGCGGCGTCAATCTGCGCGAGGTCATCACCGGCTATCCCAGCGACGACTATCCGACGGCGCCCTTTCAGCCCGGGCCATGGCGCGACTTCAGTCGCGAGGGTTCTTATGGATGCCTGACCTGGATTTCCCAGGACGTCGGTCGCTTCGAGGCCTACCTCGAGGAAAAGGCCGCCACGGTCGCGCCGTTGGCTCGAGGCGCCGATCCGAAGGAATGGCTGGCGGCAAGGCTGCTCGGACGCTGGCGCGAGGGCACGGCGCTCGGCCTGCATGGCGAGGAGCGCCCCGAGCCTGCCGACCTCGGCGACAATTTTGGATATGCGGACGACCCGGCAGGGTTGAAATGCCCGCTGACGGCGCATATCCGGGTGGTCAACTCGCGCGATCAACCGCTCAAGTTTGCCAACCGGATCCGGTTTCCCAACGGTCCTCCGCGTCTGGTGAGACGAGGATTCTCCTACGGCGCACCGTGGACCGGGCCAGGCGGAGCCGACGAGGACCGCGGCGTTGTCGGCCTGTTCTTCTGCGCCCGGGTCAACGAGCAATTCTACACGATCTTGCGCTGGATCCATCGGACGGACTTCAGTGACGTGCTCACAGCGCTGCCCAGGGGGCTCGACGCTCAGGACGCTCTGATAGCGGATCGCTCCGACCCGACCTCGAACACGACCATTCATCTCGCGGCTGGCGGCCGAGCGGTCGATGTCGGGCTCGCCACGTTCCTCAGCTATCGAGGCGTATCGATTCTGTTCGCGCCGGGCAAGCAGGCGCTGGCCACCCTCGGGAACGACTGATCGGCCGCTGTCGTTGTGCCGCGTGAGGCAGGGCGGGATTGCGGGGGCGGGAGGACGCCGCCGGGACCTTGCTGCTGACCCAGACAAGACATTACGGCTCTGAGCCTCTGTGTCTACATACCGTAATCTTACCGCGGCATCGATCTTCGGCGGCGACATGCCGACACTCCGCGGATTCTCCTCCCCAGTGTTCGAGAGCGAGGAACGCGTATGGTGTCGGCACTATGTGCTATAACCAGCCTAGACGAAAGGATTTCACGTGAAGGTCGAACTTACTCCCGACGCCGCTGTATGGGTTGAAGCTGAGGTTGCCGCCGGACGATTTCCGACGGTCGAGGATGCCGTTCGCTATGCGGTCAATGCCGCCAAGCTGACCACGCTTCGCCGTGATGTCGAGGCCTCGGATGCGGAAGGCGGAAACTTCACAACGGACGAGGCGCGGCGCTATGTGCGCGAGCACCTCGACCGTTTAAAGCAGATGCCGCGCGTGTCGTGATTGGCGCGGCTCGTTTACCGTACCGCCGCCCTTCGGCAGCTCGCCGATATCGTCGCGTATATTGAACGCGAGAGCCAGAGTCGCGATGTCGCTACTCACTACTCATCTTCGGAGAAAAAGTCCTCGTCCAAACGCTTGAACTCAATCGCACGGCTAATCCGGACCCCCACATTGTGTTCGATCAATAGGTCGGCCAACTGGCGGCCATCGATAAGAATCACGCGCTGAGAAAGGTGTCGAACGAACTCGACTGCCTGGGTACTAAAGGTCGCAGTCGTGACGAAGACGCCCTTGGTCGCTCCGAGACCGACCAGGCTGCCAACGAAGCCTTGCACATCGGGCCTTCCGACTGTGTTTCCGGGCTCGTGTCGCTTCGCTTGAACGTAGACGCGGTCAAGTCCAAGTCGATCCTCATTAATG
>JBEKZK010000592.1:0-3896 GCA_049509935.1 Xanthobacteraceae bacterium
CTCTCGACGTCGGCCGGCACCGTAACGTCGACCGCGAACGCGGCGACGCGGCCGCGCGGCCCGAGCTCGCCGACCGTCTTCTGGGCGAGCGCCGCATCGCGGTCCCAGATCGCGACCGCCGCTCCGGAAGCGAGGAACCGCTCCACGATCGCCCGCCCGATTCCCTGCGCCCCGCCGGTCACCACCGCAAACCGCCCGCCGAGATCGATCCTGTTGGCCATGCGTCCCTCCCGCTGTTCCCGATTCGGCCGGAACTTAGAGCATTTCCGGGAAAATGCATGCCCCCGACTTGATCCGGCGTGGAAACCGGTTTTCCGAAACCACTCGGCCCGCCGTCATGCCCGGGCTTGTGCGGCCTTGTGCCGGGCATCCACGCCCCCGGGACGAAGTGCCCGGGGGCCGGCCATGACGCGCTGAGTGACTTCAAGGGCACTCCGCCCGCTTGAAGCAGCCGATGACGAGGCCGAATATGGTCGGCATCCGCCCGCAACGGGCGTTCATCGAGTGTGCCGACATGCCCCTGAAGCGCGACTGGCTCGACATGACATTCGAGGACTTTGCCGGCGCCGAAGGCTGGATCGCGGTGCTGCCGGTCGCCGCCGTCGAGCAGCACGGGCCGCACCTGCCGGTCGGCACGGACACCCACATCGCCGAAGCGTATCTCGCCCGCGTGCGCGACCTGGTGCCGGCCGACCTGCCGGTCACCTTCCTGCCGGTCCAGTCGATCGGCACGTCCGACGAGCACCGCGCCTATCCGGGCACGCTGACGCTCTCGCCCAAAACCCTGGTCCGCGCGCTCGGCGAGATCGGCGCGAGCGTGCACCGCGCCGGCGTGCGCAAGCTGGTGATCGCCAACAGCCACGGCGGCAATGTTGCGGTGCTCGAGCTGGTCGCGCGCGACCTGCGGGTCCGTCTCGGCATGCTGTGCGTCACCTGCTCGTGGGCGCACTTCGGCTACCCCGACGGACTGTTCGATGCCCACGAGCGCCTCCACGGCATCCATGCCGGCGCCATCGAGACCTCGATGATGCTGGCGGCGCGCCCCGGCGCGGTGCGCGCCGACCGGCTCGCCGACCACCCGTCGGCTGCCGCCGCGATGGAGCGCGAGCTCACATGGCTGCGCCCGGACCACCCGGTCGGTTTCGGCTGGATGACCCAGGACCTCAATCCGTCCGGCGCCGTCGGAGATGCGACCCAGGCGACCACCGCCAAGGGCGAGGCGGCGCTCGCCTTCGGCGCGCGGGCGTTCGTCGAGCTGCTCGCCGAGGTCCACCGGTTCGATCCGGCGCGGCTGCGGCCAGGGCCGCTCGGCGCGCCAGTAAGGTGAGGGGACGGCGGCCGTCCCGGATTGCCCCCGTCATGGTGCCCGGCGCCACCTACGCACCCCAACCATCAAGCTCTCGATTGATGACGCGCGAAAAATCTTTCGATCAATCAAGCGCGCGTGTGACCTGAATCAAGCCGAAGAAATCAGGACAGATGAGTTGGTTTGGAGAACCGACGCTCGCATTGACTTCCCGGGTCAAGACACCGTTATTATTCAATTCGGTGGACCGTTGGGATTTACACGCGAGCGACTGAAGCGAGAAGCCGTTACGGCGGCGGTTGCCGAATTCACCAAAAGGCTCGGCTTGAATGATTTGCCGTCACGACCGTAATCCCTCAACGCGGTAACACCCGTCGACTTGTAATGAAGCTCACGGCAAATTCGTCAGTGCACGGTCGGGCGGCGCCCATTCTACTCCGCGGCTTTCGGCAACGCCAAGAGCACCCGCAGCAGACTTCCGGTGCGCTTCAATGGGACCTCGGTGACGCCTTGTCCTGGCGCGCATGGTAGCCGACGCTTTGCGCCGCACGCGTCGGGGGATCGCCGAATTGCGGTCGAGCGCCGCAGGCTCCGCCGTCGCCCGCCATCCCGGGGAATCCGCCGCTTCGGAGAGAGTGGCGGTTGTGTCGCGTTCGGGGTAATTTGAGGCGTCCAGTCCAGTCCAAGACACGGGAAGACAGATCGCGCTCGGAAATGTCGTGCACTCGGACACGTTCGTGTGTCGACGTCCGGGCCGGGAGGGAGAGAAACATGTGCCGCTTCTGTTCAATGACGCGCCGGCAGCTGGTTCGCGGCCTCGCGGCAGTGGCCGCCGTCGGCGCAGCGCAAGCCGTGGGATCGGCCGTCCCGCGGTCGCGGCTGTCCGGCGCAACGAGCTCTGCTGCACTGGCGGCCGCCGAGCCTGCACCGACCTCGGCCGCTGAGGCCGAAGCGGTGATCCTCGGGCAGGGCGAGTATCGCTATCAAGTGGTGGCGGGATGGGGCGAGCTGCCGCCCGGCTTCACCTACCGCGACGGCGCAGCGGTCTGCGTGGACAGCAAGGACAATGTGTATGTCTTCAACCGCGGAGCCCATCCCGTCATCGTGTTCGACCGCGACGGAAAGTTCCTGCGCTCCTGGGGCGAAGACATCGGCTTCGTCAACGCCCACGGCGCCGCCGTGGGACCGGACGACATGCTGTATCTCACCGACGATTTCGGCGCCGCGGTGCGCAAGTGCACGCCGGAGGGCAAGGTGGTGCTGACCATCGGCACGCCCGGCAAGCCGGCGCCCAGGTTCAGCGGCGACCCCTTCAATCGCTGCACCCACACGGCACTGTCGCCGCAGGGCGACATCTACGTCTCCGACGGGTACCAGAACGCCCGCGTCCACAAATACTCGCCCGACGGCAAGCTGCTGCTCTCGTGGGGCGAGCCGGGAACCGCCGCCGGCGAGTTCAACCTCGTCCATAACATCGCCTGCGACGACGAGGGCTGGGTCTATGTCGCGGACCGGGAGAACCATCGTGTGCAGGTGTTCGACCGCGATGGCAAATACCAGGCGCAGTGGAACAATCTGATGCGACCCTGTGGGCTGTTCGTCACGCGGGGCAGGAATCCCCTCGCCGTCATCGGCGAGCTCGGCCCGGAGACCGCAGCCACGCTGACCAGCGGCGTACCCAATCTGGGGCCGCGGGTGTCGCTGGTGTCGGCGAAGGGCGAGGTGCTGGCGCATCTGGGCACCCAGCCGGTCGGCGAGGGACCGGGCCAGTTCATCGCGCCGCATGGCATCGCGGCCGATTCCCGCGGCGACATCTACGTGGCCGAGGTCTCCAACACCTATTGGCCCCAGCTCTTCGGCAAGAAGCCGGACCATGAGCTGAGATCCATGCAGAAGCTGGCCCGGCTGTAGCCGACGGATCGACGGCCGACCCGCCGGCAGCCTGCTGGTGAAGCTCCGAAGCTGCGGGCGCGATCGCCCGGTGCAACCGTGTCCGTCAAACGGGTCGTTCTGTCATGCAATCCCATGTCGCCGAACTGATCGGCGTCGCGGCGGCGGCCGCAAGCCTCTACGCGGCCTATGCGCGGACGATGATCCCGCTTCGCGTGGCCGCGATGGTGGCGAGCTTTTTCGCCGCCATCTACGGCTTCGTGTCGGCAAGCTATGCGTTGCTGATGCTCGCCGCGGTTCTTCTCCTGCTGCATGCCTGGCGTCTGCGCTCCATGTTGACCCTGACACGCGACATCGAGGCGGCGACCAGAAGTGACATGAACGTCGACTGGTTGCTGCCTTTCACCCGCCCGAAGCGCTTCGAGGCGGGTGCCATCCTGATGGAACGCGGAGAGTACGCCACCGCGGCGTTCTATATCGTCTCCGGCGAGGTCGAGATATTGGAAACCGGCGAGCGCCTGGGAACCGGCACCCTGCTCGGGGAAATCGGCCTGTTCACCCCCGACGGCACGCGCACCATGACGGCGCGCTGCCGGACCGACGTGCAGACGGCACAGATCGACTACGATCGGTTCAAGGAGCTGTATTTCCAGAACCCGCAATTCGGATTTCATCTGCTCCACCTGATCGTCGCGCGGCT
>JBEKZK010000593.1:0-3894 GCA_049509935.1 Xanthobacteraceae bacterium
AGATGGAGCAGCGCGACCGCGCCGAGGTCGGGCGCCTTCCATCGCGGCGGCGCCGCGAGCGCGTAGTGGATCTGCATGTTGCCCTTGCCATAGCGATAGCGGGCAACCGCATCCTCGACGCCGGGCGGCAGAACGGCGCCGGCGAGCAGGCGGCCGTAGAGCTGATTGGGGGTCACCGAGCAGATGACGCCGCTCGAGGCCGCAACGTCCCGGCCGTCGGCGAGGCGCACGCCACGCGCGCGTCCGGCGTCGTCCAGCAGCACGCGCTCGACGTCGGCGCCGGTCACGATCTCGCCGCCCTGATCGCGGATCAGACGCTCGAAGGCCGCCAGCGCATTGTCGGCGCCACCCTTGACGATCGGCGCGCCGGCGGCCTCGATCGCGAACGCGATGACCTTCGCCATCTGTCCCGAGTAGGCGCTTTCCGGACCGAGGCCGGTGTGCAGCACCCACGGCGCCAGCAGCGCCCGGAACTCTTCCGACCGGTAGCCTTCGAGCCACGAGCGCGCGTTGCCCAGCGCCTCGCCGAAAAAGGCGGCGAGGCCGCGCACTCCGCGGCGCCACGCCTCGCGCGCCACGATCCGCAGCATCGTGCCCGACCACAGCGAGCCGCCGAGCAGCGCGAACAGGAACGGCGCATCGGCGCCGAGCCGATCCATGTCGGCCGAATAGCGGGCGCCATCGCCCGCCGCCAAGCCATCGAGAACCGCGACATTGAGCGCCCGGTCCATTGTCAGCACCGCGTGACGCCCGTCGGGCAGGAGCACCGCCGTCGGCGTCGCCGAGTGGGCGAAGGCGAGGCCGCGCTTCTCCAGATCGGGCCCGAGCTCCGCATAGGCGGGGGACGTGATGAACAGCACGAAGGTCGTGGCCATCACGTCGTGGATGAAGCCCGGCGCGGTGATCTCCTCGGTCCGCAGGCAGCCGCCGATGCGGTCGTTGCGCTCGAGGACGAGCACCTTCCGGCCCTTGCGGCCGAGCAGGGCTGCGGCAACCAGCGCATTGATCCCGCTTCCGACGATGACCCAGTCGGCGGCCGCCGTTGCGGTCACATCGGCCTCAATGCCGGGGAACGAGCGCGAGAACGCGCAACGGGCTGCCGGTCCCGTTGACGATCTTGAGCGGCGCCGCGATCAGGATGGCGCCCTTCGGCGGCAGGCGATCGAGATGGCAGAGGCTCGCCAGCCCGTAGCGATTGTTCTTGTGCATCAGATTGTGGGCCGGGAACGGCGGGTTCATGCCGCCCGCGGACCCGGCGTCGGTCCCCACCGTCTCCGAGCCCCAGCCGACGATGCGCTTGGAGACCAGGTATTCGATGGTCTCGGCGGTCGGGCCCGGCGAATGCGGTCCGGTCTCGTTGGCATTGAGGAACTCGGCTTCGCTGCCGCCGCGCTTGTACCAGTCGGTGCGCATCAGCACCCAGGAGCCGGCCGGGATGTCGCCATGGGCCTTCTCCCAGGCCTTGACCCCGTCGACGGTCAGCAGGAAATCGACATTCTTCGCAGTCTCCGCCGAGCAGTCGATGACGCAGGCCGGCGCCACGAAATTCTTCACCGGAATGCGGTCGGTCGTCCCGTCCTGGTAGTCCTTGCCGGTGATCCAATGCACCGGTGCGTCGAAATGGGTGCCTGAATGCTCGCCGAGCTTGAGCCAGTTCCACGACCAGAACGGCCCGTTCTGGTCGTAGTGGGAGATCTGGTGGATCTCGATCGCCGGCGTGTTCTTGCCGATCTCCGGAGGCAGCTTGATCAATGGCGTGGCCGGTCCGAGAGGGCCGGTCAGGTCGACGACCTCGATTGCGCCCGACATCAGCGCCGACGCCACTTCACCGAGAATTTGCTTGCTGTCCATGGTTCCTCTCCGTCGCGCTCACCGCGCACTTGATCAACACCGGTCCGGCGCGAAATGCCAGAGCGCATTCCGCTGATTGGTAGGGTGGGCAAAGGCGCTCTTCGCGCCGTGCCCACCATCAGCGCCCATGGTGGGGACGCTTCGCTTTGCCCACCCTACGTCACCCACCGCGCACTTGATCAACGGAACACTAGCCCGGAAATTTTAGATATGAAATATCTGGCGTGGCAACCGGCCGCCTTGGACATCGCCGGCGGGGCTATCGCGGACATGGCGCGATGCGGCGCCGGTCGAGGAGTGGCGGATGCGCTATGACGCGATCGTGGTCGGTGCCGGGATCAACGGGCTGGCGGCGGCCGTCCACCTCGGGGCGAAGGGCTGGAAGGTCGCGGTGATCGAGCGCGGCGCCGTCGCGGGCGGCGCGGTGAAGACCGGCGAGGTCACGCTTCCCGGGTTCCGCCACGACCTCTACGCCATGAACCTCAGTCTGTTCGCCGGCTCGCCGTTCTTCGCCGCCCACAAGGACCGGCTGCTCGGCGCCGGCCTCGCGTTCGTCGGCGCCGAACGGTGCTTTGCCACGGCCTTCCCGGACGGGACATGGCTCGGCGTCGAGCGCGACCTCGAGGCGACGGCGGGGCGGATCGCCGGCGAGAGCCCGGCCGACGCGGCGCGCTGGCGCGCCATGGTGGCGGCGTTCGCGGAGGATGCGCCCCACATCTTCGGGCTGCTCGGCTCTCCGATGCCCTCGCTCCAGGCGCTGCGCACGATCTATCGCGCGTGGCGGGCGAAGGGCACGACCTTCCTCGCCGACACCGCCCGCCTGCTGCTCGCCTCGCCGCGCTCCTGGCTCGATGCGAATTTCGCCAGCGAAAAGCTCAAGGTCATGATGGCGGCCTGGGGCATGCATCTCGATTTTTCCCCGGACATCGCCGGCGGTGCGCTGTTTCCGTATCTGGAGTCGATGGCGAACCAGAGTTTTGGCATGGCGCTCGGACAGGGCGGCGCCGACACGATCGTCACCGCCATGGTGCGCGCGATCGAGGCGGCGGGCGGCGAGGTGCGGCTCGGCGCCGAGGTGACCGGCATCGACACCGGCGGCGGCGCCGCCACGGCCGTCTTGCTGGCCGGCGGCGACAGGATCGAGGCGACCCGCGCGGTGATCGCCAACGTCCATCCGCGGCTGCTGTTCGGCCGGCTGCTCCACGGACCGGCGTCGGCGGGAGCTGCGGCCGAGCAGCTCGCCAGGCTGCGGCCCGGCCCCGCCACCATGATGATTCACCTGGCGCTGTCCGCGCTGCCGGGCTGGCGCGCCGGCGAGGCGCTGGCGCGGTTCGCCTACGTACATCTCGCGCCGTCGTTTGCCGCCATGGCCCGGACCTATACCGAGGCGCTCGCCGGATTGCTGCCCGCCGAGCCGGTGCTGGTGGTCGGACAGCCGACCGCCATCGATCCGAGCCGCGCGCCGCCGGGACGGCACGTGCTCTGGGTGCAGGTGCGCGTCCTGCCGTTCGCCATAAGCGGCGATGCCGCCGGGAGCATCGGCGGCACCGAATGGGAGGCGGTCAAGGACGCCTTTGCGGACCGCGTGGTCGCGATCATCGAGCGCTACGCTCCGGGGTTCGCGGCGACCATCCTCGCCCGCACGGTGCTGTCGCCCCGGGACCTCGAGCGCGACAATCCCAACCTGGTGGACGGCGACAGCCTGTCGGGCAGCCACCATCTCGACCAGAATTTCCTGTTCCGTCCGGCGTTCGGGTGGTCGCGCTACCGCACGCCGGTCGAGCGCCTGTTCATGGTCGGGGCGTCCACCTGGCCGGGCGCCGGAACCGGGGCCGGCTCCGGATTTCTGCTCGCCAAAACGCTCGCCGGCGCCTGACCGGCGGACCCCAGGACCCACCATCGCCACATGTGGAAACCCGCCCAGCGCATCCGTTACGAGCCCCGGCGCGGGCGCGTCCCGACGCGCGAGGAAGCGCAATCGTCGCGGCTGTTCTCCGCGGTGCGCGTCGGTCCGACGATGCTCGAGCAGCGCACCTGGGTTCC
>JBEKZK010000594.1:0-3885 GCA_049509935.1 Xanthobacteraceae bacterium
AAGGGGCGGCGTCTCACCACCGATCAGAAAACTTGAATGATGCAGACGAAGAGGCGACGTGTGCGGAGGCTCGCCGTCGCCAACATGCACCAATCTAATGCGCCTCGTCCCAGTTGCCGGCCGACCGGGCGTCGACCTGCAGCGGAACCGACAGGCTGACCGCGGGGTGCGGGGCCTCGGCCATGACTTTCGCGACCACCGGAAGCGTTCGTTCCACCTCCTCGTCGGGCACCTCGAAGACCAGCTCGTCGTGCACCTGGAGCAGCATCTGCGCCGACAGCTTCGCCGCCTTCAGCGCCGGCTCCATGCGCACCATGGCGCGGCGGATGATGTCGGCGGCGGAGCCCTGCAGTCGCGCATTGATGGCGGCGCGCTCGTTGAAGGCGCGCAGCGACGGGTTGCTGGCGCGGATATCGGGATAGTGCACCTTGCGGCCGAACAGGGTCAGCACGTAGCCGTGCTCGCGGCAGAACGTCTTGGTCTCTTCCATGTAGTCGCGGATGCCGGGAAAGCGCTCGAAATATCTGCGGATATAGGCGCCGGCCTCCTCGCGCGGAATGCCGAGCTGGTTGGCGAGCCCGAACGCCGAGATCCCGTAGATGATGCCGAAATTGATCGCCTTGGCGCGGCGGCGCACGTCCGGCGGCATTCCGTCGACCGGGACGCCGAACATCTCGGAGGCGGTCATGGCGTGAATGTCGAGACCGTCGCGGAACGCCTGCCTGAGCGCCGGGATGTCGGCGATCTCGGCGAGCAATCTCAGCTCGATCTGTGAATAGTCCGCCGACACCAGCTCGAGGCCGGGGGCCGCAACGAAGGCGCGGCGGATCCTGCGCCCCTCCTCGGTACGGACCGGAATGTTCTGCAGGTTGGGGTCGGACGACGACAGGCGGCCGGTCGGCGTCGCGGCGAGCGCGTAGTCGGTGTGCACCCGGTTGGTCCGCGGATTGACGAAGCCCGGAAGGGCGTCCGTGTAGGTCGACTTGAGCTTGGAAACCTCGCGCCACTCGAGGATCTTTCGCGGCAGCTCGTGGCCCTGCTCGGCGAGCTCGTCGAGCACCTGGGCGGAGGTCGACCACGCACCGGTCTTGGTCTTCTTGCCTCCCGGGAGTCCCATCTTGCCGAACAGGATGTCGCCGAGCTGCTTGGGGCTGCCGGGGTTGAACTGCTCTCCGGCGATCTCGCGGATCTCGGCCTCGAGGCCGGCGGCCTTCTGGGCGAACTCGCCGGACAGCCGCGACAGCACCTGACGGTCGATCGAGATGCCGCGCCGCTCCATCCGCGCCAGCACCGGCGCCAGCGGTCGCTCCAGGGTCTGGTAGACGTTGGTCACCCGCTCGGCGACCATGCGGGGCTTGAGCACCCTCCACAGACGCAGGGTGACGTCGGCCCCCTCGGAGACGTATTCGGTCGCCTTGTCGATCGGCACGCAGTCGAACGCCTGCTGGGCCTTTCCGGCGCCCGCCACCTGGTGGAGCTCGAGAGGCTCGTGCCCGAGCCACGTCCTCGCCAGCTCCTCCCGGCCGTGGCTGCTGCGCCCGGCGTCGAGCACGTAGGACATCAGCATCGTGTCGTCGGCCGGGTCGAGCTCGATGCCGTGCTGGGCGAGGACGAGCCAATCGTATTTGATGTTGTGGCCGATCTTCAACACGCCGGCATCTTCCATGAGCAGCTTGACCGCCGCCAGCGCATCGGCGGGCGCGATCTGGTCGGCGTGAAGCTCGCCGCCGAACAGCCCTTCGCCATTGCCGCCGTTGCGGTGCACCAGCGGCACGTAGCATGCCTGGTTCGGCGCGATGGCGAGCGCAAGCCCGCACAGGTCGGCGCGCATCGGATCGGCGCTCGTGGTCCCGATGGCGATCGCGACCTGCCCCATGTCGCGGGCCTGCAGAATCCAGGCCTGCAGCCGCTCGATGCTGCGCACCGTCTCGTAGGCCGAGCGGTCGAACCGGGAATGGCGAGCGGTGTCGGTGCGCGCCGCCGCCAGCGTCGCCGGGGTGAGCGGGATCGTTGCACCGTTGCCGGCCCGGGCGCGCGGACGCGCCTTGGTCGGAGCAGCGCGCTCGGCCGCAGCCTGGGGCGAGACGTCGGCGGCGGACGCTGACGGCGCACTGCCAGCACGTAGCAGCGGGTCGGGCTCGATCTCGGCGGCGTCGATTCCGGTCGCGGCGGCGACGCGCCTGGTCATGTCGTTCAATTCCATCGCCTTGGAGAACGCGAGCAGCCGTCTGTAGTCAGGCTCGTGCACGGCAAGGTCCGCGATTGGCACCTCGATCGGGACATGGACATCCAGCGTGACGAGCTTCCTGGAAACGATGGCTTGCTCCTTCTGTTCGGCGATCCGCTTGAGGGCGGTTCCAATAACGCGAGACACGTTGCGTGCCCGCAGGATGGCCTTGCAGAATTCGTTGCCGCGGTCGGCCAGTCGCTCGATGGCGGCGCCATCCGCGGTGGGGTTGCCCTTTTTGTCGTTGGGAAGCTCGGTCTCGCCGAACTTTGCCGAAAGCACGGCCGCGATGTCGGTGCCGGAGCCCAGCTTCACGGGCCTTCCCGCCATCCGGGCGATGTCGGCCTCGATCTGCTCGAGCCGCGTTTTGAGCTCGGTGTCGAGTGCCTCGGGATCCTCGTTCAAGATCCTATCCAGTGAGCCGAGCTCGGAAATCAGCGTGCAGGCCGCCTTGGGTCCGATGCCGGGGACGCCCGGCACGTTGTCGGTCGAATCGCCGATCAGCGCCTGCGCCTCGATCACCTTCTCGGGTCCCACGCCGAACTTCTCGATCACCTGCTGGCGACGAATCCAGCGATCCCCCAGTGTGTCGAACATGGCGACGGCATCGCCGACGAGCTGCATAAGGTCCTTGTCGGACGAGACGATCGTCGTCGTCGCTCCGGCTTCGCGGGCCTCCCGTGCGTAGGTCGCGATGAGGTCATCGGCCTCGTAACCGGCCTGCTCGAGTGAGGGAATGTCGAAGGCGCGCACCGCGTCGCGGATGATGGCGAATTGCGGGATGAGATCGGCCGGCACGTCGGGACGATGCGCCTTGTAGGCCGGATAGAATTCGTTGCGGAAGGTGTGCTCCGACTTGTCGAACACCACCGCGAGGTGCGTCGGCTTCTCCTCCGGCTTCATGTCTCGGAGCAGCTTCCACAGCATGTTGCAGAAGCCCAGCACGGCGCTGATCTGCAGCCCATCCGACTTGCGGGAGAGCGGCGGCAGCGCGTGGTAGGCGCGAAAGATGAACGCGGATCCATCGACCAGAAAGACGTGGTCGCCGGGCTTCAACGGGCGCGACTTCGGCGCGGCGGACATGGGTGACTCGCGTTCCAGGGTGTGTCGACCGGATTATCACCGCCCGCGCCCCCGCGCCACCCGCGGCGACGAACTGGCGCCGTTGCGCGGCCGGTTCCGGCACGGAGCGCGATGCTGGCGCGGGGCGCATGCTTTCGGCCGGGACGCAAATCCGCTCCGCCGGATGTCCCGCCGATCTCGCGTCGGCCCCGTCTCGCCAGCCGAAAGCCCCCCTGCTATGAGGCCGGTTGCCCGCTGCGCGGCTGATCGCAGCATGTGGTTCAAGGACAGTCATGCGCGTCGCGATGATCGGTACCGGCTATGTCGGCCTCGTCTCGGGGGCGTGCTTTGCCGACTTCGGTCATATCGTGACGTGCGTCGATACCGACGCGGGCAAGATCGCGGCGCTGACGTGCGGCGAGGTTCCGATCTACGAGCCGGGACTGACCGACCTCGTCCATTCCAACATGCGCGAAGGCCGGCTGGCGTTTGCCACCGGGGTGGCCGAGCCGGTGGGTGCGGCCGATGCGGTGTTCATCGCGGTCGGCACCCCGTCGCGGCGCGGCGACGGCCATGCCGACCTGTCGTACGTCCAT
>JBEKZK010000595.1:0-3881 GCA_049509935.1 Xanthobacteraceae bacterium
ATCGAGCGGTTCATCACCTACTTCAACACGACGATGGCCAAGCCCTTCCGCTGGACCTACGCTGGAAAACCGCTGGCGGGATGAGCCGAAATGAGTCCGCATATTCCGCTCTCTAGAACTAGCTAGTCGAGGCGTTCGTCAGGGTTCGGGCGACCACCGACCTCGCGGAGCTCGAACGGCCGCGATCGGGCTCGCCGGCAAAGGCAGTGCCTGCAAATGCAGGCGAGTCTGCAGGTCAGGCGAGCGTCACCCAGATTGTGGGGTGCCGCGGGCCCCCCGGTTCAGCGGCGAGGCTCGCCGTCGCGCGGTCCATCTGGCCAGCGTTCGCCACCTTCACCCATCCCGTGATGGTGCCAGCGACCTTCACCCATCTCGTCCGGCCCGTGCTCGCCATGCTCGCCCATGCCGTGATGGTGATTGCCGTGCGGGCGCAGATGCCGGGCCAGGATCTCGAAGCGGCGCTTCTGTCCGGCGTCGAGGCTCTGGTAGAGCGGCTGGGCGGTGTCGGCGAGCTGCTTGAGCGCGGCGCCGAAGCTGGTCATCGCGTCCGCGGCGCGCCGCAGGCGCTCGACCGGATCGGTCGGCGGGGTCGCGGTGCGCCTCGCCTCGCGGCGGTCGGCGCGCAGCTTGGCGAAGGCGCGGATCGCCTGCTCGAACGCGGGCCAGCTCTTCTCCTGGTCGGGCGACAGCTCGAGTCCGGCCCTGAGCGCGGCGATGCGCGCATCGAGGAACGCGCGCCGGTCCTCCGGCGTCATCTCGGGACGCGGGTGCTCGGCCCCCGGTCCAGGCCCCGGCTGTGCCGCCGGTCCGGGTCCAGGCGCCGGACGCTGCTGCGCCCAGACGCAAACAGAACCGATGAACGTCAGCGCGGTCACCGCCGCGACAATGGTCTTCCACATCGCGACCTCCCTCGATTCGGTCGCCGCCCTGGCCCCACTAGAAGGCACGCGGCGAGCAGTGCAAGTTACAAGGGGGTAAGGTTGCCGCGCATGTCCGGCGAAAGCCTGCCCTCGGGCTCGACCCGAGGGTGGACCCGGTTCGCCGATCAAGGACATGCGCCAACAAAAAATTCTACAGCGCTTCCCGGGTCGAGGCGCCGCAACAAAGGTTCACGATGTGCGGGAAGCGCTGTAGCGCCGCGGCGCTCCGGCAGCCGGCGATCAACCACTGCGAGCGCTGTCGTCGTGCGTTCGCTCCACGGCGGCCATCCGGGCCAGATCCTCCGGGCGGTCGACGTCCCACAGCGGGGCGAGCTCGCGCCACCCGAGCCCCAGGCGGGTCAGGCGCGCGCGGGTCTCGGCCATCACGGTGTTGGTGCTCCACGTCATGTCGGAGAACACCGCCGGCTCGGGGCGGCGCAGCCCGATCAGCACATAGCCGCCGTCCTCCGCCGGGATCACCACGGCGTCGACACCGTCGCGCAATGCCGTCGCGGCATCAACGAGATGCCCGGCGGTCAGCACCGGGCAGTCGGTGCCGATCACCAGGGTCGGCGCCGCAGCCGCGATCGCCGCGAGCATGCGGGTGCCGAGATCGCCGTCGGGCTGGCGGGCGACGCTCAGCCGGAAGCGCGCCGTCATGTCGCGGAAGACCGGGTGGGTCGCATCCGGGGTCGCCCACAGACTCACCGGGCCGGTGGCGGCGGCGCACGCGGTCGCGACGGTCCGCACGATCAGCCGCGCCTGCAGGGCGGCGGCGCCGGCGGCGCCGAGCGCCGGGATCAGCCGGGTCTTGGCGAGGCCGGGGATCGGCGCCTTGGCGAGGATGGCGATGCCGACCGGATCAGGATGTGCTCGCATAGCCGTAGGCCCGGGCCAGCGCGCAAGGATCCGCGCCGAGAGCATAGGCGAGCCGCAGGCGCCACATGGTGAGGATGGTGCGCAACACCCCGCGCTGGTCCCAGCGCCGGCCCGACGTGGTGACGCGCGCCCCGAGGCAGAGCGGGCGGCCGAGGCGCTTGAGCCGCGCCGACAGCGCGATGTCCTCCATCAGCGCGATATCGGGAAAGCCCCCGGCTGTCGCGAACGCCGCGCGGCTGACGAACATCGCCTGGTCGCCGGTCGCGATTCCGGTGAGCCGCGAGCGCAGGCTCATCATGCGGGCGACGACCGGGAGCAGGGGGCTTTGCCCCGCGATGGCGACGTCGAAACGGCCCCATGGCCGCCCCGACGCGGCGAGCCCGTCGACCACCAGCCGGTCGGCCGCGGGCGGCAACGCGGTGTCGATATGCAGGAACAGCAGCACCTCGCCGCGCGCTGCCGCGGCGCCGGCGTTCATCTGGGGGGCGCGGCCGCGCGGCGCCGCAATCGTCCGGTCGGCGAGCGGCCGCGCCAGCTCCATCGTGCGGTCGCGGCTGCCGCCGTCGACCACGATCACCTCGGCGCCGCGGGCGCGGCACGGCGCCAGCGCAGCGAGCGCGTCGGCCACCAGCGCCGCCTCGTCGAGCACCGGCACGATGATGGTGAGCGGTGTCACGTCCCGTGCGCCCGGGCGAACGTGTGGTCGGGGCCATGCTCGATCCGCTGGCGATACGACGCGTGCGCCGGCGAGCCTTGCGGCCAGCGGGCCGAAAAGCGCCAGGAAGTGGGTCGTGTCATACGGCAGCGCGATGGCGTCGATGCTGACGCCGTCCCGCCTCACGCCGTAGAGCGGCGTATGCGGCGATGTCGTGGTGGCGATCCGCGACAACAGCCCGAACTGCGTGCCGGTGAAATTGGGCATGCCGGCGGCGCCGTTGTTGATGACGGTCAGCCGCCCGCCGGGCAGCGCGATATCGCGCAGCGCGGCGAGGCAGGTATGGGTGGAGGCGAACACGTCGATCCGCGAGGCCCGGCTCACGTCGTCGAGCCAGCGTGGCGCGGATCGGTCGTCGAGGGCCTCGTGAGAGAACCGCCAGCCGGCAAGCGAGGCTGCATCCCCGTGCACGATGCCGACCCGTAGCTCGCCCACCTGTGCGACCAGATGCATCGGCAGCCGTGCCAGCCGGTCGCGGACGCCGGGCAGCGTCGCCGCGGTGGCGCGCAGCTCGCCCAGGATGGCATTCGAGCGCTGCACCACGCCGTCGTCGACGCTCGGCGGATAGGCGCAGCCGCAGCCGGCGCCGATGTCATCGTCGCGTGCGATCTCGGTCTCGACATTGCCGCGCAGCGCGCGGTGCCCGGTCACGCGGCGCTCGATCTCGGCAAACCAGCCCGGCTCGGCGTCGAACCAGTGAAAGTCGCCGTTGAAGACGATGACGGGCGGGCTCGGCTCCGCCGCGGCCAGAGCATCGAGCGCGTCGAGCGCCGAGGCGTTGGCGTACAGTCCGCCGACCACGTACAGCACATCCGCCGAAAAATCTGCGGCGCGATCGAGATCCGCCGGCGCATAGCGATAGTCGAGCGGACACATTCGCCCGGCGTCTCGCGGACCCGTCAGGTCGAATTTGCTGATCCGGTCAGATGCTCCGCCCGGCTCTCTCTCCTCGACGGCGAGAGGGCTGGGGTGAGGGGCAACCGCTCTCGCCATGGGTGGCAACCCCCTCACGCGCCTCATGCTCACTCGGCGGCTTCCTTCAGGGCGCCGCCGCAGCTCGACCCCTGGCCGGCGGTGCAGCCGAAGCAGTGGCCGGCGACGCGGATCGGGTTGCCGGCGAAATCCTGATCGACGAGATCGGACAGGTGCACCCGGGCGCGGTCGCCGCGGGCGAGCGGCAAATCGAGCATCTGGTTGAAATCGCAGTCGTAGACCATGCCGCGGTAGTCGACCGAGATCAGGCTGCGGCACATCACGCCGTCGAGATTGGCGTCGAGATGGGAATGCCGCAGCAGCGCGAGGTAGCCGTCGAACTGCCCCTTGGCGATCAGCGTCGCGCCGAAGCGCTGGATCGGCATATTGGCGAG
>JBEKZK010000596.1:0-3880 GCA_049509935.1 Xanthobacteraceae bacterium
TTGCGTGGCGGGCTTCAGCTCACGGTGCTGGTGATCGCGTGGATCCACGCCGTCATCGGACTGCGGTTCTGGCTCGGAGTGAAGCCGTGGTACGAGCGCTGGCAGCCGGTGCTCTATGCGTTCGCGCTGCTGATGCCGACGCTGGCGATTCTCGGCGTTCTCGAGGGGGGCCGGCAGGTCATGACAATGGCCGAGGATCCGGCCTGGGTCGGTGAGCTCATGAGAGCACATCCGCGGCCGCCACCGGAGGATATCGCGACCCTGTATCAGATCGTGCTGTGGGTGCGGTCCGGGTTCCTGGCGGCGCTGCTCGGCGTGCTGGCGGCGCGGGTCGCGCGGCGGTACTGGGAACGTCGGCGCGGCGTCATCCGCCTGACCTATCCGAGCAGCCGCGTGGTCCAGATCGTCCGCGGCGTGACGATATTGGAGGCGAGCCGGATGGCCGGCATTCCGCATGCCTCGGTGTGCGGCGGTCGCGGGCGCTGCTCCACCTGCCGCGTCAGGGTCGAAGGACCGAAGGAGGGGATCCCGCCGCCTGCGCCGGAGGAGGTGAAGGTGTTGCACCGTGTCGGCGCGGCGCCGGACGTGCGGCTCGGATGCCAGCTGCGTCCGCACGGCGACCTGCGCGTGACGCCCCTGCTGCCGGCCACCGCCCAGGCACGGGACGGGTTCCGCCGTCCGGACTATCTGCACGGCGTCGAGCGCGAGATCGTGATCCTGTTCGGCGATCTCAGGGCCTTCACCAAGCTGTCGGAAAAAAGGCTGCCCTACGATCTGGTGTTCCTGCTCAATCAGTACTTTGCCGAGATGGGCAACGCCGTGGAGGCGGCGGGCGGGCGCATCGACAAGTTCATCGGCGATGGCGTGATGGCGCTGTTCGGCCTCGACAGCGGCGTCGAGGCCGGCTGTCGCGAAGCGCTGGTCGCCGCCAGGGACATGGCGCTGCGGATGCAGAACCTGAATCGCGCGCTGAGCCTCGACATCCCCGAGCCGCTGCGGATCGGCATCGGCATCCATACTGGGCCCGCCATCGTGGGCGAAATGGGCTACGGTACGGCGGTCTCGATCACCGCGGTCGGCGATTCCGTCAACACCGCGAGCCGCATCGAAAGCCTCTGCAAGACCTACGGCTGCGAGCTCGTGATCTCCGATGCCGTGGTGCTCCGCTCCGGCATCGACCTCGGCGCCGCCCCCCGCCATGAGATCGAGATCCGTGGCCGGGTCGAGCGGCTGGCGGTGCGCACGTTCGCGAGCGCCGCCGATCTGCCGATGCCGGAGCGTGGAGGCAGGCCGGCGGGCAAGGTCTTGTCGCCGGCCGGATCCCCGACACCAACATGAAGGCGGGTGATACCACGGGCGACCCGCTGACATTGAAGCCGTGTCGCGCCCGGCTCAATCGGCGGAGGCGCGGGCCGGCAGCAGCGGTGGATCGCGCAACGGCGCCCGCCGGCGAATGAAGATTTCGAGCTCGCCACTGCGCCCACGCACCGGCCGCGTCGGCGACCGCACGAAGCTGTCGAGCAGCCGTTCCGACTCCGCGGGCGGGGTCGCGGCCCGGACCGCTGCGACCAGCGCGGCGCTCGTGACGATCTCGGCATCGAGCTCGCGGGTCAACTGCTCCAACCGGCTCGCCACGTTGACGGTGTCGCCGATGGTCGCGAACTCGAGCCGATTGTCGCCTCCGATGTCGCCGAGCACCACCGGGCCCCAGTGCAGGCCGATGCCGATCCGGATCGGCTCGGCGCCCTGAGTTTGCCTGCTCAGATTCCAGGCCTGCACGGCGTCGGCCATGTCGCCTGCGGCGGCAAGCGCGTTGGCGGCGTCGCGGGGGCCGGGACGGGGCGTGCCGAACGTCGCCATCAACCCGTCGCCGAGATATTTGTCGAGCGTGCCCTGGTGAGCGAAAACCACGGCCTGCATGCGCGCGTGGAATTCGCGCAGCAACCCGATGACCTGCTCGGGAGCCTGGGTCTCCGACAGCCCGGTGAAGCCGACGATATCGGCGAACAGCACCGCCACGGTCTCGGTGCGAACCTCTCCGAGCGGCCGGTCGGCATCGGCCAGCTCGTCGATCATGTTGGAGGAAAAATAGCGGGCGAGCTGCGCGCGCTCGCCTTCGACCCGCGCCTGGCGCAGCACCAGCGAGCGCGAGCGCCGCACGGCGGCGGCGAGGATCCCCGACACTACCAGCAGCAGGAACGTCTGCTTGGCGAGGGCAATCCCGGACATGCCGTGCGGGCTGGAGACAGTCACGGACTGCTGCTCCAGAGTCATCGCGTCGAAGCCTGATGGGTAACGGAGGACGAAGGTGACCCCCGGCATGGCGCCGATCCACAGCGTCGCGGCGGTCCAGCAGATGGCGCCGCTGATCCCGGTCCACAGCACCTGGCGGGGCGAGTAGGTCAGCGTCGCCAGGGCGACGAACAGCAGCAGCCAGAGCGAATTGTCGAGACCGAGCCGCATCGGCGGCGTGAGCCACTCGTCGCCGCCGAGCGGGTTGGGTTGGATGAGGACGAAGGTGACGAGCGCCGTGTCCGCGAACGGCAGCACCCAGCGGGTCCAGCCGGCGGGGCTCGGTCCCGGCCGCGCCGGGTCTCGAATCAGCGACATCAAGCCGATCACGACGAACCCGAGCATCAGCGCATAGGTATAGAGCAGATGCCGCCCCGGCGTGAGGAACTGCAGGAACAGCGCGGTCAGGATAAGGGCGATAAGGCGCAGCCTGAACGCCAGTCGCCGCCCCTTGAACTCCTCCGCCGCAAAGGCGCCGGCCATGCGATCGGCAACGGTGCGTCCGGCTTGCGACACGGATCCGTCGGGCCTTCGCACGGTGCCGGCCGGATCCATCGGCGTGCCTCGGTCTCGCAGTAGGTGACCATCCCGGTCACAGTGCGACGCATGTTACCATGATCCTGGGCCCGGCACCCATGACACCACGGCGCAAAGTGCCCGGCAGGATCAGGGGGACCGATTGCGCACTCGGACAAAACGGACCATCCGGATCATCGCCATCGTCACGATCCTGTCCGCCTTCGTGGGCTGGTCGAACGCACCGCGGACGCCGACGGGCAGCGCGGTCGGGCTCGTTGCCGGAGCGATCATCGGGCTGCTCATCACGATTGCCGAGATCCACGTGCGCTCGCGCTGGGCCGATGCCATTCGGCGCATGCCCGTCGCCGCCGCATTCCTGACCCGTTCGGCGGCGTATGCCATCGTCCTGATCACCGTTCCGCTGGTCGTCGGGAGCATCGTCGATGCCTTGTCGGGGCAGCCCGGCGACATTTCGAGCGTCTTCGCCGCCCGTGGCCTCGCCCTCTCGGCCGTGTTCAGCCTCACGGTCAATTTCGTCCTCATCCTGCGCGGCCTGCTCGGTCCGCGCGTTCTCACCTCGCTCGTCACCGGCCGCTACCATCAGCCCCGGGACGAGAACCGGATCGTTCTGTTCCTCGACCTCGTCGGCTCGACGCGGATCGCCGAGTCGATTGGGGACAAGCAATTCCTCCGCCTGCTCAACCGCATTTTCTTCGACGCCACGGATGCGGTGATCGAGGCGGGAGGCGAGATCTATCGCTATGTCGGAGACGAGATCATCGTGACCTGGCCGTTCCCGGCCGGCCCGATCGACCCGGCGTGTCTCACCTGCGTGTTCGCGATCGAGGATGCGATCGCACGCCACAAGCAGCACTATCTGGCCGAGTTCGGGGTCGAGCCCATGCTGCGCGGTGCGCTGCATGCCGGCCACCTGATCGTCGGCGAGATGGGCGACGTCAAGCGCGAGATCGTGATGCTCGGCGACACCATGAACACGACGGCGAAAATCGTCGACGTGTGCCGCCGCGGCGGCACACGCTACATCGTGTCGGCCGCCCTGCTCGAGCGG
>JBEKZK010000597.1:0-3877 GCA_049509935.1 Xanthobacteraceae bacterium
CTGCAGATCGCCCGGATCTGAAGGTGCGGCGGGGGATGGGAACGCCGAGGCCCTGGACCCGGCGCCGATGCGGCCCGATCCGCCGCCCACCGCGGCCGTCGAGGCGAGCCGGCAACCCGAGGAGTCTGCAGAAACCAGTCAATCATTCGGATCCGCGGCCGGTGAGGGCGATGAAAACGCCGAGGCCCTGGAGCCGGTGCCGGCGCCGCCCGATCCGCCGCCCGCCGCGACCGTCGAGGCGAGCCGGCAACCCGAGAAGCTTGCAAAAACCAGCAAATCATCCGGATCCGCGGCCGGCGCGCCATATGACAATGCCGAGGCCCAGGACCCAGCGCCGGTGCCGCCCCGCCCGCCGCCGGTGGCGGAAGCGTGCAGAATGCCTCCGGCAACTGCAAAGACCTGTAGATTGCCGGAATCCGCAGCCGGGGAGGGCGACGGTCATGTCGAGGCCATCGAGCCGATGCCGCGATCCCCGGTGGCGTGCGGTGAGCCTCCCCAGGCGAACGCCGAGGCCCGCCGCCAGCTCCCGGAACCAGCAGAAACCTGTAGATCATGCGAATCCGCAGCGGAGATAACGTCGGGCATGGCCGCCCCGGCAACGAAGGATCGGCCCGGCGCCACCGCGGCGTTCCGCAACTTCACGGTCCACGCGCCGCTTGTCTCAGCCGCCAACAACTCGCCGATCATGATGAGGTTGGTGCCGGGTTCGCACGCGGGACCGTTTCACGGAGCGCTCCGCGCTGGCAAGGTTGTCACGTCTTCGCGACCTCCCTGACGATCTCCCCGGCCTCCTTGAACGCGTGGTTCGCCGCCGGCACGCCGCAGTACACCGCCTGCTGCAGCAGAATTTCCTTGATGTCGTCGGGCGAGAATCCGCCCTCGGTCAGGGCGGCGCGCACGTGCAGGCGGAACTCGTCCCAGGCGCCGAGCGCCAGCAGGGTGCCGATCACCAGGATGCGGCGGGTGCGCTCGTCGAAGTGCGGCCGGGTCCACACCTCGCCCCAGGCGGACCGTGTGATGAAGTCCTGGAACTCGCCGTTGAACGGGGTCTTGCCGGCGTTGGCGCGGTCGACGTGGGCCGCGCCCAGCACCTTCCGGCGCCGCGCCATGCCGCGGTCGTGGCGTTCGCTTTCGTCCATCTCACACCCGGGCCTGCATGAGGAACCCCAGCACCGTCTCGGTATAGTCGTCGGGCTGCTCGACGTTGGCGATGTGGGCGGCGTCGAGGATCGACAGCGATGCGCCGGGGATGCGGCTGCGGATCGCCTCGGCGGCCTCGACGTTGGTCGCCGGATCGTGACGGCCGCAGATGACCAGCGTGCTCGCCGTGATGCGCTTGATCGATTCGCGCTGGTCCATGTCGCGGATCGCCTCGCAGCACGCCGCATAGCCCTCGGGCTTCGTCGCCAGCAGCATGTCGCGGATCGCCGCGACCTTGGCGGGCTCGCGCTCGCGAAAGCCCTTGGTGAACCAGCGCTCGACGACGCCCTCCACCAGCGGCGCCATGCCGTCGCGGCGCGCCGTGTCGATGCGCTGGTTCCACACGTCGGTCGCCGGCATGTGGCACGCCGTGTTGGAGAGGATGAGCCGGTCGATGCGCTCCGGCGCATGGGCGCCGAGCCACATGCCGACCATGCCGCCCTTGGACAGGCCGCAGAAGTTGACCTTGCCGGCGCCGATCCCGTCCATGACGGCGATGGCGTCGCGGCCCAGGCGCTCGATCGAATAGGGACCGGGCGGGACGCCGGACCTGCCGTGGCCGCGGCTGTCGTAGCGCACCAGCCGGAAATGTTTGACCAGCTCGTCCGCCTGCGCGTCCCACATGTGGAGGTTGGTGCCGAGCGAGTTCGACAGCATCAGCACCGGCGCGCGGTCGTTGCCGGCCACCTCGACATGAATCGGACAGCCGTCGGCTCGAATCTCTGGCATGGGAATTCCTCCGGCTCGCAACGTTTGTTGGAACGTGGTGCGTCAGGTTGGAGCTCTCCTCGCTCCTGACGGCGGGACCATGCAAGACCCATCCATACGCGCGCAATGGGCGTCTGCCGCCGTCGGCCGATCCCAGCTCGGCATGCCTGGATTGCATGACTGCGGCAATTTCGGGCGGATTTTGCCGCTGTGGCCGGCCGCACGCAACCGCAAATCCCTTGACCGCGTGCATTGCCGGAGTTCACACTGTCCTTTCGTCCAAAGGACGATCCGAGGGGAAAACGTGCTGATTGCGTCCTCTCCGGTCGTGGTCATTGTGCGTTGGCGCCAAAAAACAGGGCCGTCGGCCCGATTTCCGAGGAGGAGCGTCATATGCCCACCGTCTCGATGACGGTGAACGGCAAGTCCGTCACCGCCGACGTCGATCCCCGAACACTCCTGGTCCAATTCCTGCGCGAGCATCTGCGCCTGACCGGCACCCATGTCGGTTGCGACACCTCGCAGTGCGGCGCCTGCGTGGTCCACGTCAACGGGCGCGCGATCAAGTCCTGCACCATGCTGGCGCTCCAGGCAAACGGCGCGACGGTGCTCACCATCGAGGGCCTGGCGAACGGCAGCACGCTGCACCCGATGCAGGAAGCGTTCCGCGAGCATCACGGCCTGCAGTGCGGCTTCTGCACCCCCGGCATGATCATGTCTGCGGTCGACATCGTGGCGCGCAGGGGCAATGCGCTCGACGAGCGCACGATCCGCGAGGAGCTCGAGGGCAACATCTGCCGCTGCACCGGCTACCACAACATCGTCAAGGCGATCGCCGCCGGAGCGACCGCCATGGGCAAGGGACTCGCGTAGCGGGATCTGGTAGCCCGCATGAAGCGCAGCGGAATGCGGGAGCGGCTTCGTGGTGTGGCACCGCCGCCCCCGGATTACGCTGCGCTCCATCCGGGCTACTTGCTGGTAGCGGGAACGGCCTTGCAACATGGCACCGCCGTCCCCGGATTTCGCTGCGCTCCATCCGGGTTACTGCTGCTTGCTGTCAAGAACAATAACGTCGGGAGGACCACATGAACGCGACCGGGATCGGCGCCTCGGTGCGCCGCAGGGAGGATCAGCGATTCATCACCGGCAAGGGCCGCTACACCGATGACATCACCCGCCCCGGCCAGACCCATGCGTGCTTCGTGCGCTCTCCCCATGCGCATGCCAGGATCAAGCGGATCGACGGTGCGCGCGCGGCCGGCATGCCGGGCGTGGTCGCGGTGCTCACGGGCGCCGACCTCGCCGCCGACAAGGTCGGCAGCCTGATCTGCGGCTGGGCGATCACCTCGAAGGACGGAACGCCAATGCGGATGGCGCCGCACCCGGCGCTCGCGCACGACAAGGCCTGCCATGTCGGCGATGCGGTCGCGGTGGTGATCGCCGAGACGTTTGCCGCCGCCCGCGACGCCGCCGAGGAGGTCGTGGTCGACTACGAGGTGCTGCCGGCGGTGGTCGATCCCGCCAAGGCGCATGCCGTGGGCGCGCCGCAGATCCACTAGATCGCGCCCGGCAACACAAACTATCAATGGTCGCTCGGCGTTGCCGCCGCGACCGACGCCGCCTTCCGGTCCGCCGTGCACGTGACCAGGCTCGACCTCGTCAACAATCGCCTGGTGCCGAACGCCATCGAGCCGCGTGCCGCTGTCGCCGAGCACGACGCCGGCACCGACAGCCTGACGCTGTGGCAGACCACGCAGAACCCGCACGTCGCCCGCCTGGTGCTGGCGGCCTTCATCGGCATCGCGCCGGAGCACAAGCTGCGCGTCATCGCGCCCGACGTCGGCGGCGGGTTCGGCTCGAAGATCTTCATCTATCCCGAGGAGGTGGTGGCGCTGTGGGCGGCGCGCCGCGTCGGCCGGCCGGTCAAGTGGGTGTCGGAGCGCTCGGAATCGTTTCTCACCGACGCCCA
>JBEKZK010000598.1:0-3865 GCA_049509935.1 Xanthobacteraceae bacterium
ATTCGGCCTGGCACAGCAGGAGCCCGTGCACGCCGCGCGCCAGGATCTGGCGGATTTGCCAGGTGTTGGCGTGCACGCTCGCCGCATCGGTGCCGCGCACCGGCAGCTCGACGATCACCGCGGGAGTCCGGTGGCCGGATGCGGTCGGTCCGCCGTCGACGAGGCCGCGCATGTACTCGGCCAGGCCCGCCATGTCGAACGAGCCGTGCTCCATGCCGATATTGAGGTAGTCGGCCCAGGTGCGGGCGTCCTCCTTGCCCTGCGGCCAGGTCAGGACGTGACCGCTGTGATGGCCGGCGTAGTAGATCGCCTGGTCCTGCTCCAGCAGCGCGATGGCGCGATTGATCCGGGTCGGCACGAGCGTCTCGCCTGGTTGTTTGATGATCAGCGCTCGGTCCGCCCGGCGTCGCGGATCGCCCGCCACACCCGCTCCGCCGTCGCCGGCATCTCGACATCGGTGACGCCGAGCGGCGCCAGCGCATCGATGATCGCGTTCATCACGGTCGGCGTGGCGGCGACGGTGCCGCCTTCGCCGACGCCCTTGACGCCGAGCGGATTCGACTTGCTCGGCACCGGGCTGAAATCCACCGCCACGTCGGGCACGGCGTCGGCGCGTGGCACCGCGTAGTCCATCAAGGTGCCGGTCACCAGCTGGCCGCTCTCGCGGTCGTAGTGGATGTCCTCGCACAGCGCCTGGCCGGCCCCTTGCGCGACGCCGCCGTGCACCTGGCCGCGCGCCAGCAGCGGATTGATCACGGTGCCGATGTCGTCGACCACCGCGTAGCGGTCGAGCACCACCGCGCCGGTCTCGGGATCGACCTCGACCTCGCAGACGTGGCAGCCGTTGGGGAAGCTCGGCACGTCGGCGGAAAATGCGCCGGCGCCGGTCAGGCCGATGCCGAGCTCGCTCGGCAGGCCGACCGGGATGAACGACATCTGGGCGACCTGGCCGATCGGCATGACCTTGTCGGTGCCGGCCACCGTGAACCTGCCGTCGGCAAAGACGATGTCGCCCGCATTGGCCTCCATGAAGTGCCCGGCGAAGCGCTTTCCGCGCTCGATCACCTCGTCGGATGCGGCACGCAGCGCGCTGCCGCCCACCATCATGCTGCGCGACGCATAGGTCCCGCGTCCGATCGCCACCTCGTCGGTGTCGGCCTGCGCCAGCCGGATATTTTCGGGCGGCACGCCGAGCCAGTCGGAGACCATCTGGGCGAACGTGGTCTCGTGGCCCTGGCCGTGCGACAGCATGCCGGACAGGATGGTGAGCGTGCCGCTCGGATCGAAGCGGATTTCCATGCGGTCGTTGAAGATGCCGGTGTTGTCGACGTAGTACACGATGGCGCGGCCGCGCCGCCGTCCCGCCGCCTCGGTCGCCCGGCGCCGCGCCGCAAAACCCTGCCAGTCGGCGAGCGCCACGCACTTGTCGAGCGCCGCCGCAGAATCGCCGGTGTCGTAGGTCCAGCCGGTCCGGGTGGTGTACGGCATCGCGGCGGGCGGGATGAAGTTCTTGCGGCGGATCTCGGCGCGGTCGATGCCCATCTCGCGCGCCGCCTGGTCGATGATCCGCTCCATGATGTAGACCGCCTCGGGCCGTCCGGCGCCGCGGTACGGCACCGTCGGCGCCGTGTTGGTGAACACCGCACTGCTCGACACGTCGACCGCCGGGATGTCGTAGACGGTCGGCGCGAGCCGCAACGAAAACACGATCGGCACCGCGCCGGCGCCCTCGATATAGGCCCCCACATTGTGCAGCGCCGACCAGCGCAGCGCCAGGAACCGGCCGTCCGCCGCCAGCGCCAGCTCCGCCGTGACCAGCTGGTCGCGGCCGTGATTGTCGCCCATCAGGGCTTCCGAGCGCGACGCGATCCATTTGACCGGGCGCAGCACCCGGCGCGACGCCCAGGTCACCACGGCGTCCTCCGGATAGACATGGCCCTTCATGCCGAAGCCGCCGCCGACGTCGCGGGCGACCACCCGAATGCGGCCTTCCGGGATGTGCAGGATCTGATGGCTCAGCCCGTGACGCAACCCGTGCACGTTCTGTGTGCTGGTATGGAGCGTGTAGCGGCCCGTGCCCTCGTCGTAGTCGCCGATGCAGCCGCGCGGCTCCATCGTCATCGCGTTCAGCCGGTTGTTGAACAGCGTGATTGTTGTCACGTGGTGCGCCCGGGCGAAGGCCGGCGCGACCGCGTCGGCATTGCCCATGCGCAGCGTGAACGAGGTATTGCGCGCCGCGCCGTCGTAGAGGAGCGGAGCGTCCGCCGCCACCGCATCGGCCGCGCGCACCACGGCCGGCAGCGTCCGGTACTCGATGGAAACGAGGTCGGCGCCCTCGCGCGCCTGCGCCTCGGTCGCGGCGATCACCACCGCGACCCGCTCGCCCACATAGCGCACCCGCCCGACCGCCAGGGGGTAGCGTTTGGTGCGGTAGCCCTTTGGTCCGCCCATGTCCTCCGGCATCATCTCGGGATCGATGGTGCCGAGCCCGTCGGCGACCCAGTCCGCGCCGGTGAGCACCGCGGCGACCCCGGGCGCCGCCGCGGCTACAGCCGTATCGATCGACGCGATGTCCGCATGGGCATGGGGCGAATAGATGAACGCCGCGTGCATCTGATGCGGCAGGTCGATGTCGGCCACGTAGCGGCCGCGCCCGGTCAGGAAGCGCGGGTCCTCGATGCGGGTGACCGGTTGTCCGATGCCGAAGCGCATGGCTTCACGCCTCACGCCCCCATGGCGGGCTTGCCGTCGATCACGTTGCGGATCACTTGGCGAACCTGGGCGTTCGACAGGAACAGGTCGTGGTTGATGATGCCCCAGCCGTTCTCCGACGCGTCGATCACCCGCAGGCCGAGGCCCTCGAGCTGCGCCTTCTCGGCGGCGCCGACGCGGCTGATCCCGCCGGCGAGCAGGCCCGATACCGCCAGCGCGCGGTCGTTGGTCGCCGTCACCAGGGTGATCTTGGCGGCGAGCGGACCGACGCGCTCGATCGAGGACTTGAAGACATCGACATCGATGTCCGGCGAGGCGAACACCACCGAGCCGATCTTCAGGGCGGCCACGTCGGTCTGGCGCGCGGCGAGCTGCCGCAGCGCCTCCATTGTCAGCATGGTGCCGATGCTATGCGCCACGATGTGAAGGCGGCCGACGCCCGCGGATTCCATCACGTTGGCGAGCACGCGCTCCAGCGCGTCGCGCGACCACATCGCGCTCTCCCGGTCGTAGCCGTAGTCGAGCAGCTTGGCCTTGGACGGCCACGAGAACATCATGGTCTCGCCCTGGAACCTGATGCCGTCCGACAGGCGCGCGGCGTCGAGCGCCGCCATCTCGAAGGTCTGGTTGTAGCCGTGCACGTAGATCAGCACGTCGCGGCCGATGCCCAGCACGGCGCCCGGCCCATCGCTCTGGCCGCCGCCTTGGCCGGCGGTGTCCTCGGCGAGCAACTCGCCGAGCGTCGGTGCCGGCTCGACCGCGTCGAGACGCCAGTCGCCGAGGCCGACGGCCGACAGCGAGAACCGGCCGGTTTCCGGTGGCGTGAACCTGGCGCGAGCCAGCGTGACCGTCGAGCCCCGCTCCGATCCGAACCACGGCTTTTCCCGTCCGCCCTTCACCGGCCTCCGCGTCGTTGCGACTACCAGCGAGGGATGCGTCGCGAGCGCCGACCCGTCGCTGGTGAGGCCGGTCGACGCAAGCGACGCGCATCCGCCGAGCGACAGCGCCGAGGCGGCCGATGCCAGGCCGCGCAGCACGGCCCGGCGCGAGCGGGTAGGAGCTGTCATCTGAATCAAATGGAACCTGTGTGATCGATGCGCGCGGCAGCGGCGTCTGGCCGCCCCGGCCATCTGGGTGACGTGCGATCGCGGCA
>JBEKZK010000599.1:0-3862 GCA_049509935.1 Xanthobacteraceae bacterium
GATCGTGGTGGAGCCGCCGTACGGCCACTCGGTGAACGGCATCGGCGGGGTGGTCTGCGGCGTCGGCGGCCAGTCGGCGATGCGGCCGGGCGGCGCCTTGGGATCGGCGGGCGCGCTGTCCTTGCCCCATTCGAGCCGGTAATAGTTGATGAATCGGGTCAGAAAATCCTGGCCCAGATAGGCGTCCAGACATTCATAGTTCTTGTAAGGATCTCCGCCTCCGATGCAGCTCGCCGGCACCGCCTTCAGCGGCAGGTCGGCGGCGATGGCGGAACCGCCCGCGGCCGACGCCATGAGTGCAACACCCCCGAGCAGAAGCTTTTTCATGTCGTCCCCCAGTTCCGCGGGATCGACCCGGATCCCGGTGCCAAAAGGGTGGGATAAACTCATGTAAACGGTCCATACGATTCTTCGGGGGGCAACGTAAAGAATTCATATAAAAGTCCATCGTACGTCTGAATTCTGCACATTCAAGCAGCAGGAGTTGCTCGCTTTTGCTCTCCCGTTGGGCAAGAGTCCGGCCGCTCGAATTGGCGTGCTTCCCGCACGATTCGCAACGGCATTCCAGGCGACCCGCTCGGCGGCGCCGTGCGGTGGGGCTGCCCCCCGTCGATCGGGTGTATCGAGTTTATGCCTCGGCTATATCGCGCCTGCAGTCGAGATGAAGACTCCATATGTGTTTCCGTCGTGCCCATAAACATTACATGAGCCGACTGGATCAGCCATCATGTGTCGACCCGATTGTCGGGGTGAGCGAGCGATGCGCGACGATCTTGCTCGCCTCGGCATCCGCGGCCGACGCCGGGCGCCGGGGCGCCGGAGCGGCAGCCATGCGGGTCGCGATTTGACGCGCTCCTTCTGCTAGGATTTAGCGGGGCGCCGTGCGATAGCGACGCAGGGCGGGGTGGTGAGGGTTCGGGGCCTGGATGCAGATGGCGAGCCGTGATCGAATCGTCCGGGTGCGGCTGGTTCGCTGCGGTGCCGTCATCGCCGGCCTCTGGCTGTCGGCCGCGGGGGCGGGCGCGCAGACGCTCTCCGATGCGTTGACCCGGGTCTATCAGACCAATCCCCAGCTCAATGCCCAGCGCGCCCAGCTGCGGGTGACCGACGAGAACGTGCCGCAGGCGCTGTCGGGCTACCGCCCGACGCTGTCGGCCGGGGTGAGCGGCGGCATCAATCCGGTGACGACGACGTTCCCCGGCGGCAGCAGCATCTCGCAGACGCTGCGGCCGTGGATGGCGGGGATCACCATCACCCAGCCGATCTTCAACGGCTTCAAGACCGGCAATGCGGTGCGCCAGGCCGAGTCGCAGGTGCTGTCGGGCCGCGAGGCGCTGCGCATGGTCGAGCAGACCGTGTTCGTGGCTGCGGTGACCGCCTACATGAACGTGGTCGCCGACCAGGCGCTGGTCGAGTCGCAGCGCGTCAACGTGACGTTCCTGCGCGAGACGCTGACCTCGACCCGCAAGTCGCTGGACGCCGGCAACGTGACGCCGACCGACGTGGCGCAGGCCGAGGCGCGGCTCAACCGCGGGCTCGCCGATCTCAACGCCGCCGAGGTGCAGCTCGCGGTGGACCAGGCGGCGTACGCCCAGGTGGTGGGGGCGCCGCCCGGCCGGCTCGCCGCGGCGGAGCCGGCGGACCGCCACCTGCCGCACGCCCGCGAGGAGGCGATCGCGCTGAGCCGCAAGGAGAACCCGGCGATCGTCGGGGCGAGCTACGACGTCAACTCGGCGGAAGCGGCGGTGCGGGTCGCGGAAGCCGCGCTCCTGCCGGTGATCAGCGCGGTGGGCAACGCCTCGCGCAGCGTCGAGACCGACCAGACGCTGACCTCGACCCAGACCGACCAGGCGGCGCTGATGGGCCAGGCGACGGTGCCGATCTACGACGGCGGGCTCGCGGCCTCCCAGGTGCGGGCCGCCAAGGAATCGGTCGGCCAGGCGCGCTTCGTGCTCGACCAGGTGCGGGTGCAGAACGACGCCGCCGTGACCGTCGCCTGGGTGCAGAACGAGGGGGCGAAGACGGCGATCCGCGCCGCCGAGGCCGAGGTGCGGGCCTCGACGATCGCGCTCGCCGGGGTGCGGCGCGAGCACGACGCCGGACAGCGCACCACGCTCGACGTGCTCAACTCCGAGCAGGACCTCACGGCGGCGCGCAGCCGGCTGATCGGCTCGCAGCGCGACCGGGTGGTGGCCTCCTACACGCTGCTCGCCGCCGTCGGCCGCTTCGATCACAAACGGCTCGACCTCGCCACGCCCGACTACGAGCCGCAGACCCACTACCAGCAGGTCCGCGACGCTTGGCACGGCCTGCGCACGCCCGACGGGCGGTGAGGTCGATCCGCGCGCGGCGCCTACCCCGCCGGAGCGTCTGCGCGTCCAAGGTGGGCCGTGACTCCGGCGCAGGTGCCGCATTGAACCCGCAACGAACTTCCGCTATCGCCATGCCCATGCGACGCTTGTTTGCCATGCTGCTGCTGGCCGCGCTCGTGACCGCGGCGCCGACGACCGCGAGCCGTGCCCTGACGCCCGCGCAATCCGCCGCGCTCGCCGCCAGGGCCAGGACGGAGGCGGCGGCGCGGATCAGAACGCAGCAGGCCGTCAGGGCGCGCACCGAGGCGGTGGCGGCGAAGGCGAGGGCGGATGTCGAGGCAAAAAGCAAGGCGACCGTCCAGGTGAAGCTGAACGTCCGCGCCGAGACCAGACGCAGGATCGCGGCGGCCGACAGTGCGGCGAGGCTTCACCGGCAGGTGGTCGCCACGCGGGCGGATGCGACCGTGCGCCCGGGCGCCAGGCCCGAAGCGCGTCCGCCGGGACACCCGTCCGGCGAGCATCGATCCTCCCATCATCCGCAGCACCAGGTGGCCGGGCGGAACGGTGCGTCGGCGCGAGCTGCGTCGGGGCACGGGCACTAGTGCGGCGGATTTGAAGTTCCTATCAGATGTGCGGCACGCTCGTCATAGGAACTTCAAATCCTAAAAGCCGCACTAGAATCATAGACTTGCTAGTGCACCTCTGGATTCCGAAGTTCGCACCAGATGATGTCGCCAAGTGATGCGAACTTCGGAATCGGTGCACTAGATCAGCCGCGGCTTCGGCGGCGCTGTCTGGTTTCAAACATCCCCGATCAGTCCGCGGCGGCGGTCTCCCGGGCCTGCCGGGCGAGCGCGCCGCGCCGCGGCGACCGCCGCGAGAACACCCAGATCAGCACCGGCAGCACCACCAGGATCAGCACCGGCGCCAGCATCATGCCGCCGACGACGACCACGGCCAGCGGCTTCTGCACCTGGGATCCGATGCCGGTCGAGACCGCCGCCGGCAGCAGGCCGACGCCGGCGATGACGCAGGTCATGACCACGGGACGCATCTGCAGCTCGCCGGTGCGCAGGATGGCCGTGGTCCGGTTGACGCCGCGCTCGACGATCTGGTTGAACTGGGCGATCACGATGATGCTGTCCATGACCGAGATGCCGAACAGCGCGATGAAGCCGATGGCGGCCGAGACGCTGAACGCCGTGCCGGTCACCGCCAGCGCAAAAATGCCGCCGATCA
Organism: Xanthobacteraceae bacterium; assembly: GCA_049509935.1. Classification (GTDB taxonomy): domain Bacteria; phylum Pseudomonadota; class Alphaproteobacteria; order Rhizobiales; family Xanthobacteraceae; genus AP-16. Next base: position 3,552 of record JBEKZK010000599.1, read on the forward strand.
GCGCCATCGGGATCACGCTCAATCCCAGCAGGGTGTCGACGATCGATGAAAAATTGACGTAGAGCAGCAGCGCGATGAGGCCGATGGCAATCGGCACCACGACCTTGAGGCGCTCGATGGCGTCCTGCAGGTTGCCGAACTCGCCGACCCATTCGAGGCGATAGCCCCCCGGCAGCTGGACCTGCTCGTTGACCTTCTGCTGCACTTCCAGAACGGTACTTCCGAGGTCACGCCCGCGCACGCTGAACTTGATGGGCAGATAGCGTTCCTGCTGCTCGCGGTAGATGAACGAGGCGCCGGACACGATGTTG
>JBEKZK010000006.1:0-24293 GCA_049509935.1 Xanthobacteraceae bacterium
CACATCGAACACGGCGGCGCGCTCGGCCGAATGGGAGTCCGGCATGTGCGGCTCCCAGATCACCCGGCCGTCGACAAAGCCCATGACGTAGAATGCGGTGCCGACCACGGAGGCGTCCTCGCAGTAGATTACCGGCTCGGCGACCGGAAACCGCTGCGCGTGCAGCGCGCTGATCGCGCGGAACTCGCGGTCGACCGCGTGCGCCGACGGCAACAGCTTGCCCGGCGGTTTGCGGCGGAGCACGTAGCGGCGCGCCGGAGTCTCCAGGAAATAGGTCGGGTTCGACTGTCCGCCCTTGAACTGGCGAACGCTCAAGGGGCCGCGAAAGGTCGGCACCTGCGCGGCGAGATACGCTTCGAGCCGCGTCACGTCGAACTTGAGCGGCTCGGACACCTCCTTGGTTCCCGAATAGGCGGCCTGGCGGTCGACTTTGTTCATGGCGTGATCCTCCCGAGGCGGCCGAGCGTAGCGGCTGCGCGGCCTGCGGCCAACCCCGGCGGACGGGCGCGACGGCGTCCAACTCCGCGTGCCCGACGCCGTAGGGATCGGTGGCCAAGGACGCTGCCGCCTCGATGGAGGTCGACGCCGGGCCGCGCCGGCACTAGTCTGCGCAAACCGGAGAGGGGACACATGGCGCTGCGTTTCGACCGGCGGGTCGCAATCGTCACCGGAGCAGGCGGCGGGCTCGGGCGCTGTCACGCGCTCGCCCTGGCGGCCCGTGGCGCCAAGGTGGTGGTGAACGATCTCGGTGGTGCGACCGATGGAACCGGCGGCTCCCGACGCGCCGCCGAGCAGGTGGCCGACGAGATCCGTGCCGCCGGCGGCGAGGCGATCGCGGATGCGGCGTCGGTCACCGATCCGGCGGCGGTCGGCCGCATGGTCGACGCCGCGATGAGCGCATGGGGTCGCATCGACATCCTGGTCAACAATGCCGGCATCCTGCGCGACAGGAGCTTCGCCAAGATGGAGCCCGACGACTTCCGTGCCGTGCTCGACGTCCATGTGATGGGCGCCGTCAACTGCACCAAGGCGGTGTGGGAGATCATGCGGACGCAAGCCTACGGCCGCGTGGTGATGACCACCTCGGGGTCCGGCCTGTTCGGCAACTTCGGCCAGGCAAACTACGGCGCCGCCAAGATGGCGCTGGTCGGGCTGATGCAGACGTTGGGGCTCGAAGGCGCCAAGCACAACATCAAGGTCAACTGCCTGGCGCCGGCCGCGACCACACGGATGACCGCGGCGCTGTTCCCGCCCGAGCAGGCGGCGCTGCTGGCGCCCGAGGCGGTGACCCCCGGCCTGCTCGCGCTGGTCGCCGAGGACGCGCCGACCCGGGTGATCCTCGCGGCCGGCGCCGGCGGCTTCGAACGCGTCTATGTAACGCTGACGCAGGGGCTGCACATCCCGCCGCTCGCCGAGGACGCAGCCGAGCTGGTGCTGGCGCGGTTCGCCGACATTTCCCGTCGCGCCGGGGACGTCGTGCCAGACAGCGCCGCCGGACAGCTCGCCGTCGAGCTCGCCAAGGCGAGCCGGACGGTGCGCCCATGAACGGACAACCCGTCGGCGGCCAACCCGCGACCGGCGCGCTGTCGGATCTGCAGGTCCTCGATTTCACCACCACGATCGCCGGACCGCACTGCACCCGCATGCTCGCCGATCTCGGCGCCGAGGTGATCAAGATCGAGGCGCCGGACGGCGACATGATGCGCAGCCGCATGCCGCTGCGCAACGGCGCCAGCACCAGCTTCGGCCAGCTCAACGCCGGCAAGAAGAGCGTGGTGCTCGACATGAAGCAGCCGGCGGCCGTCGCGGCGGTGCGCCGTCTGGCGGAGCGCGCCGACGTGGTGGTGGAGAATTTCCGTCCCGGCGTGATGCAGCGGCTCGGCCTCGACTACGCGACCCTCAGCCCCGCCAATCCCAGGCTCGTCTACTGTGCGATCTCCGGCTATGGCCAGACCGGGCCATCCTCGCAGCTTCCGGCCTACGCGCCGGTGATCCATGCGACGTCGGGCTTCGATCTCGCCCACCTCTCGTATCAGCAGGACCGCGCGCGGCCCGACAACTGCGGCATCTACATCGCCGACGTGCTGGCGGGAACCTACGCGTTCGGTGCCATCATGACCGCGCTGCGTCAGCGCGATGCGACCGGCCGCGGGCAACTGGTCGACGTGTCGATGCTGGAATGCATGCTCACCTTGACGCTCACCGAGATGCAGACCGCGCAGTTCGCGGTGCCGCCGCCCGCCCGGGCGCTGTTCGGGCCGGTGGCGACCGCCGACGGGTTCATCAACGTATCGGTCGCCAGCGAGCGCACCTTCCAGGGCCTGGCACGGGCGGCGAGCCGGCCGGACTGGCTGAGCGATCCGCGGTTTGCCGCTTACGCCGACCGCCGCGCCAACTGGGGCGTGGTGATGGACGAGCTCGAGGCGTGGTCGACCAGACTCTCCACCGCCGAGTGCCTCGCGGTGCTCGACAGCAACCTGGTTCCGGCCGCGGCCTATCGCACCGTGCGCGAGGCGATGGGCGACCCGCAGCTCCTGCATCGCGACGCCTTCGCCGCGGTGCGCGACGCCGGCGGAGAGTTCCTCGTGCTCAACCCGCCGTTCCGCCTCTCGGCCTCGGCCGTGCGCGCCCGCGCGTGGGCGGCCGCGCTCGGCGAGCACACCGACGAGGTGCTGCGCGCCGCCGGCTGCGCCGACCAGGAGATCGCGGCGGCGAGTGGGGGGCGCGGGTAGCCCGGGCTGTATCGGGAAGCGCGACATTGCTGTCGGAAGCCACCCGACGGCGGAACCGCCCGATTGGGATTTTCATGTTGCCGGACGTACGTCTTGACATCCTCGTGCGTACGGATTTCGTCCGTACACACGATCGAGGATGGAGACCGCCATGTCGGCATCCGACGCGGGCCGCGAAGGCCGGATCGAGTTGCGGGCAACCACTGAGGAAAAGCGAATTCTGGCGGCCGCGGCGGCCTACGAACGACTGGACCTGACCAGCTTCATCATGCGGAACGTGCTGCCGGCCGCCCGCGAGGTGGTCGATCGTGCCGAGCACATCGTGCTGTCGCGCCGCGACAGTGCCCGCGTGCTGGAGCTTCTGCAGAGCCCGCCCAAGCCGCCCCGCGCCCTCGTGACTGCTGCCCGGCGTCGCGCCGCCAGGAGATAGCACGGCTGCCACCCTGGCGCGAGGAGTCCATCGGGCGGCATCATGACCGCAAGAGCTTCTATTGCGGGTCGCCGGAGCTCAACAGCGACAAAACCAGACAACCAACTAACGAGACATCAGTCCGCGCAGCACCTCGACGAAGCGGTCGGCATCGGCCTCGTCGTTGTAGGCACGCGGGCTGACGCGCAGCCGGCCGAGCCGTGGCGCCGCGTAGACCCTTTCGGCGGCCAGCCGCTCGATCAGGCGCTCGGGCATGCCGCCCGGAAACGCGAGGCTGAGGATGTGCGGCGCGCGCACGCGCTCGTCGGGAACGACCGCGCCGGAACCGGCGAGACCATCGGCGATCCGCCGGGTGAGCGTGCCGAGGCGCTCGACGATCGCGTCCGCTCCCCATTGCGCCACCAGCTCCATGCCGACCGCCGCCATTTCCAGCGACACGAAATGGTCGCGCTCGCCCATGTCGAAGCGGCGCGCGCCGGTGACATAGGTGGTGTCGCGCAGGTACGGCGTCCGCTCCGCCGCGATGGCGCGACGACCGTAGCTCGTCTGCTCCAGCGGCACGCCATCCTGGTGGCGCCTGGCGACATAGAGGAACGCCCGGCCGTAGGGGCCGAGCACCCATTTGTAGGTCGGGAACATCAGGAAGTCGGGATCGAGCGCCGCGACATCGAGCTTCACGAACAGGCAACGCTGCGATGGCAGCATCACCGGCCCTCGCGCTCGAGCGCCCGCTGGCCGATGTCGCGCCGGCAGAAGCCGTCCGGCCAGCGGATGCGGTCGACCGCCGCGTAGGCGCGCTCGCGCGCCTCCGCGACCGTCGGAGCGAGCGCGCTGACGCCGAGCACGCGACCGCCATTGGCGAGGATCTTTCCGTCGCTGTCGGACCGCGTCCCGGCATGAAAGACTTCGACGCCCGGGATCTCCGCCGCGGCGTCGAGGCCTTCGATCCGCGAACCCCTGGCGTAGCTGCCCGGATAGCCCTTGGCGGCGATCACCACCGTCAGCGCGGCCTTGTCGTACCAGCGCAGATCGAAGCTCTTGAGCATCCCGTCACGGGCGGCGATCAGGGCGGGGAGAAGGTCCGACATCAGGCGCAGCATCAGCACCTGGCATTCCGGGTCGCCGAAGCGGACGTTGAACTCGATCAGCTTCGGCCCGTCCGGCCCGATCATCAGGCCGGCGAACAGGATGCCGCGGAACGGCGCGCCCATGCGGCGCATGGCGGCGAGCGTCGGCGTGATGATCTCGTCCATGACGCGGCGCGCCATGTCGGCGGTCATCACCGGCGCCGGCGAGTAGGCGCCCATGCCGCCGGTGTTGGGTCCCTGGTCGCCGTCGAACGCCCGTTTGTGATCCTGCGCGGAGGCGAGCGGGATCGCGGCCTCGCCGTCGCACAGCACGAAGAACGAGGCTTCCTCGCCGGCGAGAAACTCCTCCACCACGACTTCGGCGCCGGCCTCGCCGAGGCCGCCGGCAAACATCATGTCGATCGCCTGCTCGGCGGCGGGAAGCGTTTCGGCCACCACCACGCCCTTGCCGGCCGCCAGCCCGTCGGCCTTGACGACGATCGGCACGCCGTGCCGGCGCACGTAGGCCTTGGCCGGACCGGCCGCGGCGAAGCGCTCGTACGCGGCGGTGGGAATGCGGTTGTCCCGGCACAGGTCCTTGGTGAAGCCCTTGGAGCCTTCGAGCCGGGCAGCCGCCTTCGACGGGCCGAAGGTCCTGATCCCGGCGGCTTCCAGATCGTCGACGATGCCCGCCACCAGCGGGGTCTCCGGACCGACCACGACGAATTCGATTCGCATCAGCCGGCAGAACGCCACCACCGCGGCATGGTCGGCGATGTCGAGCACGACCACTTCGGCCTCGCGGGCGATGCCGGCATTGCCGGGCGCGCAGAACAGCTTGTCGACCAGCGGGCTTCCGGCGATCTTCCAGGCCAGCGCGTGCTCGCGACCGCCGGAGCCGAGGAGGAGGACGTTCATGAGGTCGGCGGCCGCTCCGGTTGCGCCCGGTGGTGTAGCATGGCACGACCTGCCCGCAAGGGAATCGCATGGCCGACGCGCCGCGCATCAACGTCGTCGAATTCACCGTGTCCGAGCTCTCGATGGCGCTCAAGCGCACCGTCGAGGACGCCTACGGCTACGTGCGCGTGCGCGGCGAGATCACCGGCTACCGCGGGCCGCATTCCTCCGGCCACTGCTACTTCGGCCTCAAGGACGAGGGCGCGCGGATCGACGGGGTGGTGTGGAAGGGCACGTTCGGCCGGCTGCGCTTCAAGCCCGAGGAAGGCCTCGAGGTGATCGCCACCGGCCGGCTCACCACCTATCCGGGCCGCTCCAGCTACCAGATCGTGATCGACCAGCTCGAGCCCGCCGGTGTCGGCGCCCTGATGGCGCTGCTCGCGGAGCGCAAGCGCAAGCTCGCCGCCGAGGGCCTGTTCGACGACGCGCGCAAGCAGCTGCTGCCGTTCCTCCCCGACGTGATCGGCGTCGTCACCTCGCCGACCGGCGCGGTGATCCGCGACATCCTGCATCGGCTCGCCGACCGCTTTCCCCGCCACGTGCTGGTGTGGCCGGTCCGCGTCCAGGGCGACGGCTCGGCCGACATGGTGGCGGCGGCGATCCGCGGCTTCAACGCTCTCGGCAGGGTCGGCCCGGTGCCGCGGCCCGACCTGCTGATCGTGGCGCGCGGCGGCGGCTCGCTCGAGGACCTGTGGTCGTTCAACGAGGAGGTCGTGGTGCGCGCGGTGGCCGAGAGCCTCATCCCGGTGATCTCGGGGGTCGGCCACGAGACCGACGTGACATTGATCGATTTTGCCGCCGACCGCCGCGCGCCGACCCCGACCGCCGCCGCCGAGATGGCGGTGCCGGTGCGCGCCGAGCTCGTCGTGCAGGTCGACAGCCTGCGGCGGCGCAGCTTCTCCTCGTGGCGGCGGGGCCTGGAGGCGCGGCGCACCGAGCTGCGCTCCGCCGCGCGCGCGCTGCCCAGCGGCGATGTCCTGCTCGCCGTGCCGCGCCAGAAGCTCGACGGCCTGTCCGACCGGCTTCCGCGGGCGCTCCGGGCGAACGCCCAGATCCACCACACCCAGTTCAATCGTGTCGCCGGGCGGCTCACCGTGCAGACGCTGCGGGTTCGCATCGACCGCGAAACCCAGCAGCTCGCCGCCATGATCGCCCGCGCGCGCCATTGCGTCCGGGTGATGAAGGATCGCAGGCAGGACCGATTCGCCGCCGTCGCGGCGCGGCTCGCCGCGAGCCTGCGCGCCAACATGGACGCACATCGCGCCCGGATCGCCCGCGGGCGCGAGCGCAGCGATGCGGCGATCGAGCGCGCCCGCCGCGCCGAGCAGAACCTCATCGCACGCCGCGCCGCCATGCTGGAGCGGGCGGCGCAATTGCTCGGCGCGCTCTCCTATCACGGCGTGCTGGCGCGCGGGTTCGCCCTGGTGCGCGATCCGGCCGGATTGCCGCTGCGCGCCGCCGCCGCAGTGACGGCGGGCCTGCGGCTCGATATCGAGTTCTCCGACGGCCATGTCGGCGCCGTCGCCGAGGCCCCGCAAGCCGCGCCGCCGCCCCCGCCGAGGCCGCGCCGCCGCACCACCGACGATCCCGGCCAGGGCAGCCTGTTCGAGAGGTCTTGAAGATCGATCCAGTCTGCCATGCCCAGCCTGCAGGCCCGCATCATCGAGTTGCTGCTGCCGCTGTCCGGCTTTCGTCGCCTCCTGGCGAGCGAAGAATCGCTTCGGCGCCGGATCCCCGACCTGCGCCGGCGCGGCCCCGCGCTGCCCTCGCGGCGGATGCGCCGGCGGTTCCTGATCGGCGAGCGCGAGGTGCGCGGCTCGCGGGTGTTCACGGTGGCGCCGCGGACCGGCGCCGCGCCGCATCACGTCATGTACCTGCACGGCGGCGGCTATTTCGCCGGCATCGTGACGGCGCACTGGGGCATCATCGCCCGGCTGATCCGGCGGACGCGATGCACCGTCACGGCGCCGCTCTATCCCCTGGCGCCGGAGCACACGGTGACCGACATGTTCGCCCTGCTGCTGCCGCTGTGGCGCGAGCTGGCGGCGGAGGTCGGCGCCGACAACCTCACCGTGATGGGGGATTCAGCCGGGGCCGGCATCAGCCTGGCCCTGGCCCAGCTGCTGCGCGACCGCGACGAGCCGCTGCCCGCCCGCCTGGTGCTGATCTCGCCCTGGCTCGACGTCACGCTGTCGGATCCGAGCCAGCCGGAGCTCGCCAGGCGCGACCGGCTGCTCGACATTCCCGGCGCGCGGGCGGCCGGTGCGATGTACGCCGGCGACCTGCCGCCGACCGATCCGCGGGTCAGCCCGCTGTTCGGCAGCCTGACGAGGCTGCCGCCGATCGCGGTGTTCGCCGGCACCCACGACCTGCTCTATCCGGATGCGCTCCGGCTGCGCGATCGGGCGGCCGAGCAGGGAGCAGCCCTCGAGCACTACGACTACGAGGGGCTGTTCCACGGCTGGCTCGGCGTGCCGCTCCCCGAATCGACGCGCGCCATGGACCAGATCGCCGCCTTCATCGCGGCCGCGCCGGAGCCTCGATCGCCCCGCTCGGCGCCCGCCGATCGGCGCCGATGACGTAGGCGACCTGCGGCATTCGCCGCACCGCCGCGGCCACCACCGACCAGCTCAGCAGCAGCGTGCCGGCGAACACCACGGAGGCCTTGGCGATCGCAGGCACCGGCGCCGCCAGCATCAGGTACTGCAGCCAGATGATGAACACGTAGTGGATCAGATAGATGCCGTAGGCGCAGTCCTTCAGGCTGTCGAGCAGCGGGACCGACCGGCGGCCGAAGCGCAGGCAGAGCGCGATCACGAACAGGCAGCTCACGCCGCACGCCACCACGTAGCTCACGGCGCCGGCGAGCTGCAGGCCGAGCGGCACCGGGCCGTCGCGGCCGAAGGTCTGCGCCGTGACGGCGAGCCAGACCACCATGCTGGCCAGCGCACCCGCCATCCAGGTTCGCCAGCGGCGGACCAGGAGTCCGTCCGGCGCGAACAGGCCGCGCTCGATGCCATAGGCCCCGATCCCCATGCCGGCAAAGAAATAGAACGCGTAGTGCAGCGGCCGGCACAGCTGGACGGAGAACGGCCCGCGTTGGGTCCATTCCCAGGGCCCGTACAGGAGCGCCAGCGGCACATAGGCGATGATCGCGGCCGCCAGCATGACGGCGAAATAGCGGGCCGGCTGCGCCTCGACCGAGCCGGAGAATCGCGCCAGCGCGTCGCCGAGCGGACGCGCGAGCGTGTACAGCGCCGCCGCCACGGCGGCCGCCACCACGAGAATCTGCAGGAACCACGCCGGTCCGTTCGGCCAGAACGGCAGCGCCAGGAAATGCTCCCAGTAGGCCGCGACGCTCGGGTCCACGGCGGTCTGCAGGTAGGACGGATAGTGCGCGATCGGCATCAGGAGGCCGACCACCAGGGCGTACGGAACGGCGAGGCGGAGCAGACGGTCGATGAGGAAGCTCCTGGCGCCCTTGCGGGCCAGGCTCGACCATACGAACATCCCCGAGAGCAGGACGAACAGCGACATCAGGAAGACGTCCTGCCAGGCGCAGAACAGGTCGAACCCGAACCAGCGCTCGCCGTCGACGATCGGCGAGCTGCGCCAACGATAGGGCGGGCTGTCGAACGGGAGCAGGTCGCGGGGCAGCGAGCCGAGATAGGCCAGCACCGAATGGAACGCCAGAACGACCAGGATGACCACCGCGCGAAGATTGTTGAGGGCGAGACTCGGTCCGGACATCGCGCTGCTCTACAGCATGTCCCGGCGAAGTGGACCCGGTTCGCCGATCAAGGACATGCGCAACAGGGCAATCTACGGCGCTTCCCGGGACGAGGCGCCGCAACAAGTGGTTCATTATGACCGGGAAGCGCTGTAGTGCACCGGTTCGCCTCAGGCCATATGAGTTGGTGTATCCGAGTGTCACAAAGGTTCACGAGACCTGGAAAAAAGCCTGCTCCCGGCCCCGAGGGACCGCAGAGCAACCGCCGCGCCGCCGGTGGGTTCCCTCATCCGGCGGCCCCGCTTTTCTTCTCCCGCGGCGGGCCCATCAGGGCGGGCTGGAACAGGACCGCCGCCGTCATGGTGCACACCAGCGCCAGCGCCATCAGCTTGCCCATGCTCGAGGTTCCCGGATGGCTCGATAGCCACAGGCTGCCGAACGCCGTCGCTGTCGTCATGGCGCTGAAGATCACGGCGCGCGACAGGCTCGACTGCACCAGCGCGGTCTTCCCGCTGCGCCACGCCATGATGTAATAGATCTTGAAGGCGACGCCGATGCCGAGCAGCAGCGGCAGCGCGATCACGTTGGCGAAGTTCAGCGGCAGGTCGATGATCACGCAGATCTCCAGCGTGACGACGCCGGCGACGATCAGCGGGACCAGGGTCAGCACCACGTCGATGGTGCGGCGGAGCGTGATGTACAGCAGGATGGCGATCGCCCCGAGCGCGAAGATGCCGGCCTGGATGAAGGCGAGCACGACGGTGTTGGCGGCCTCGTACAGCTGCACCGCGGGCCCGGTCGCCTCCGGTGTGACCTTCAGCACCGCGGTGACGAAGCGCCGGAGCACGGCGGTGTCCTCGGGGTCGCCCTTGGGCAGGACCTGAATGCGGGCGCGGCCGTCCGGTGTCAGCCAGGCGCGGGCGATCTCGGGGGGGATGGTGTCGACCGCGACGTGCTGCGGCTTGATGGCTTCTCTCAGCTGTTCGAGCGACAGCTTCAGCGGCACCACCACGGCGGTGTCGGCGGCCTGGCGCAGCGACGGATCGGCCTCGGCGAGCCGCGCCAGCAGGCCGGAGAGACGCCCGGCCGCGTCCGCCCCCGGCCCCTTGTGGGCTGCGGCGACCTTCGCCAGATGGCTGGAGGTGGCGGTCAGCGCGTCGATGGTCTCGGCGTCGCTCGGGGGCGGGTCGGTTTCCTTGGGATTGAGCGAGGCGTCGATCTTCTCGGCGGCCTGTGCGATCAGCTCGAGCTTGGCGTCCTGGTCGGCCGGCACGAAGCTCTGCAGCGTGCGCGCCTGGGAGACTTCGGGCAGGGCGCTGAGCCGCTGCGCTGTCGCATTGGCGGTGGCGAGATCGGGCTCCATCACCTCGATCGCGTTGGCGCCGGTCTCCGGGTTCTTTCTCAGCTCCAGCAGCGTCGCGACCGATTCCACCTTCGGGCTGCGCAGATGCAGCGGATTGAAGTCGAACGGCAGGTACATCAGCAGCGGCGAGCCGAGCAGCACCACGAGCACCGTGGTGACGATCACGCCGACGCGGTGGCGCTCGAGAAAATGATCAACCGGCGCCAGCGCGGCGAACCCCATGGAGTGCGGCTCCGCCGGGGGCTTGAGCACGGCGAGCAGCGCCGGCAGCAGCGTAATGCTGGTGGTGAACGCGATGACCATGCTCGCGCCGGCGATCTCGCCGAGCTCGCCGAGGCCGCGATAGGCCGTCGGGACGAACGAGCAGAAGCCGACCGTGGTCCCCACGGCGGCCAGCGCCAGCGGGCCGCCCGCCTTGCGCGCGGCGCTGACCAGCGCGGTGTGCAGATCCGGATAGTCGTGACGTTCGGCCCGGTAGCGCACGCTGAACTGGATGCCGAAATCGACGCCGAGCCCGACGAACAGCATGAAGAATGCGATCGATATCACGTTGAGCGCGCCCACCAGGATGAGGCCGAGCGCCGACGAGATCGCGAGCCCGACCAACAGGCTGACGACGACCGCGAAGATGATGCGGAAGGAGCGCAGCGCCAGCCACAGGATGATCAGAACGGCGAGCACCGTGCACGAGATGTTGAGCGCCGCATGCTCGCGGATGGTGCTGAACTCGTCGTCGTTGAGCGGAACGAAGCCGGTCAGCCGCAGGCGCGCCTGATAGTCGGTCGCGAGCTTGAGCTCGGCCGCGGTCCGCTTGATCTGGTTGGTCGCGGCGCGGCCGGGCTCGAGCGCCGTATAGTCGAGCACCGGCGCGATCTCGATGAACCTGTTCAGGTCGCGCGACTCGGCCGGCTTGCCGCTCGCCAGCGCGCGCCAGGAAAAGCTCGCCGGCTTGCGCGCCATGACGGCATCGACCGTGTCGGCCGCCAGGGTCATCGGCCGCACCATGGAGTCGAGCTCGATCTCCTTGCGCTCCACGCCGAGCAGCCCGAGTGCCAGCGCATCGAGGCTGCCGCGCAGGCTCGGATCGAGGCTCAGCGTCTCGAGCAGCGCGTCGGCGCGGCCGAGGCCGTCGCTGAGGCGCCGGACCTCGTCGGTCGGCAGGAACAGGAATCCGTTGCGGCGGAAGAATTCTCCGCTCTGCGGCTCCTGAACCGACCGGATCAGGCTCTTGTTCGCCGACAGGGCGGCGACCAGCCTGTCGGCTGCCTGCTCGGCGAGCTCCGGCGTCGGCGCGTCGACGACGGCGAGGATCTCCTGCTGCGGGAACTCCTCCTGAAACGCGAACGCGCGCTGCGTCCAGGCCAGGGTCTTCGGGAACATGTCCTTGATGTCGGTCTTGATGGCGAAATTCCGCTCCGCATAGATGCCGGAAGCGAGAGCCAGAAACAGCGCGATGAGGATGACCCAATAGGGATGCCGACTGCATGTATCGACGACACGGACAATGGATGATCTCAGCATGTTCTCTCGGTCTACTGGTGGACGATCTGTGGCGCGTGACGCGGCACCGGAAAATCGACTGTTCGGGGTGGCGGTCAGGGGTCTTTGAGCACGTTACCCGGGCGGTGTCCAAGCATAATGCCGAGAGGTCCGGACGCCCGATTGCCCGAGTGGCAAACAATCTTAGATTGCGATGATCCGTCGATTCTTGAGCCTGGGAACGGCATACGGAGCCGTCATCGCGCAAGCCAGGCCGGCACCCGCTCGAGCGCATCGCGACGCGCGCCCGGATCGGTTCCCACGTGGGCGTGGCCGGAGCCGTCGGAGGTGAGCGCAAGCTGGGTCAGCGGGAGACCCGGATGATCGAAATCGTGCTGCGCGCCCGGATAGACGATGATCGAGGTCCCGGCGCTGCGGCCGCGTGCGCCGGCCACCATCTGCTCGCAGAAGTTCGGCGGCATCCAGTCGTCCGCCGAGCCCAGCAGCAGCAGGGCGGGTACCCGGCCGCTCCACGCCGTCTCGCCGAGCCGACGGCACCCCGGATAGAGCGCAGCCGCCGAGCGGAAATCGCGGCCCTCGTCCCGCGGCGCGCCGCGCCGGATCGCCCAGAGTGCCGCGGTGGCGCCGTGGGCCCAGCCCAGCAGCGACACCCGGTCGTGCTTCACGAAGCTCTGATGCTGCAGCCAGCGCCGTGTCGCGTGGGCGTCGCCGGCCCGCTCGCGCGCGGCGCGCGCGGCGCGGTTGTCGCACTCCGGCGTCTCCCCGCGCGAGCCGTAGCTGTCGGGAAATACCACCACGAACCCCGCCGACCTGAGCCGTTCGCCCCAGTCGCCATAGTGTGCGGCGATCGTCCCGCCCTTGCCTGTCAGCCCGTCGCAGCCATGCAGCGCCACGATGGCGGGAAACGGTCCGGGTCCCTCGGGCTCGTACATCAGGGCGCGCAACGTCACGGCGCCGGCCGGAATCTCCACCTCGGCAGGGGCAGCCGAAACCGCCGAGACGCCGGCGAGGACGGCCGCGATCAAGGCGCCGAAGACAGGCATGAAGGCACGCATCAGGCCATTTTCCTCAGAAAGCCCGGCGCTTATCCTAGCATATGGCGGGGTTGGCGGATTAACCGGCAAGCATCACGATTCGGTGGGTTTCCGCCCACTCGCCGAACGACTATCCTGGGCGCGGATGGTGGCTGCGGTTGCCGGAGGTCGCAAGTGCTCAATCGTTACGATCGGTCGTCGCCCATGGCGGGCGAGGCGGAGGTGAAATATCTCGACGGCGATTTCCGCGTGATCAAGCCCGGAGCGTTTGTGCGGTGCGCCGTGACCGGCACGCCTATCCCGCTCGAGGAATTGAAGTACTGGAACGTGGACCTGCAGGAGGCCTATGCGAGCCCCGATGTGGTCCTGCAGCGCCATCGGCCCGACTGGGCGAAGTAGGGCGCTGACGCCGTCTTCGAACGCAAGCGCAAGCCACGTCTAGGCGCGCTGCGCTACGCCGCGGCGACGACCCCGAGCACGAACCGGCGGAAATCCTCCGGCTCGTCGACCTCGATGGCCACCGGCAGCACCTGCGTGCAGTCCGCAAGCGTCCCGGACAGCCTGACAAAGTCCTTTTCGGTGGTGAGCGGCAGGAGGCCGTGGCGGGCGGCGTCTGCCGCGATGCCGGCGGCCTCTTCCGGCGTGTAACCGTGGTGGTCGGAGAAGGCGCGGCGGATCGGCGCCTCGATGCCGGCCTCCGCCAGCATGGCAAAGAATTTGTCCGGGTCGCCGATCCCCGCGAACGCCAGCACCTTGCGCGCCCCGACGGCCGCTACCGCCGCCGGGTCCGGGGTGAGCCGGCCGTGGAATACCTTCAGGCCGAGCCCGCGCGCAGCGGCCATGACGGCTGCGGCCGCGGGCGCCTCGCCGATCACCAGGATCGCGTCGGCGCGGGCAAGCTGGTGCGCAAGTGGCGCCCGCAGCGGGCCGGCCGGAAGCACGCGGCCGTTGCCGATGCCGCGCCGCCCGTCGATCACCAGGAGCACCGCATCCTTGCGCAGCGAGGGGTTCTGGAACCCGTCGTCCATGACGATCACGGTGGCGCCCGCCGCGACCGCGGCTCGCGCTCCCGCCACCCGATCGCGGGCGACGATCGCAGGCGCCGCGCGGGCGAGCAGCAGTGGCTCGTCGCCCACGTCGGTTGCGCCATGCCGTCGCGGATCGACCTGGACCGGGCCGGCCAGGCGTCCACCGTAGCCGCGGCTCAGGAAGACCGGCCGCTCGCCGGCCGCGGCCAGGAGTCGCGCCACCGCCAGCGCCGTCGGGGTCTTGCCGGCGCCGCCGACCGTGAGATTGCCGATGCACATCACCGGAATGCCGGGCGCCACGCCCGGTCGGCCCAGGCGTGCGGCGGCGATCATCCCGTAGACGGCAGCAAACGGCGCCATCAGCCCCGCCGCGACGCCTGCCCTCCGCCACCAGAACGACGGCGCCCGCATTATGACCGCTGTTCGAGCCGCAGCTGCATCAGATAGGGCTCGAGCGCGGTGAGCGGGGTCGCCAGTGCGCCGCCGAGCGCCTCGACGGTCTTCAGCGCCGCATCGGCAACCGACTTGCGCAATGCCGCGTCGGTGAGCCACGCGCCGAAGCGCACCGCAAGCTTTCCCGCATCGGCAACCTCCTCGGAGCCGTGCGCATCGTCGAGCGCCGCATAGATCTCGGCGAAGTTCCACACATGCGGCCCGTGCACGACTGCGGCGCCGAGCTTGACGGCCTCGATCGGATTCTGCCCGCCGTGGCGCACCAGCGATCCGCCCATGAAGACGATCGGCGCGATGCGGTACAGCAGGCCCATCTCGCCCATGGTGTCGGCGATATAGACCTCGGTGCTGCGCCGCGGCGTGAGGCCTTCCGAACGCAGCGCCGCCGAAACGCCGACGACCTTGGCAATGTCGATGATGCCGGGGCCACGCTCCGGATGACGGGGGGCCAGGATGGTGAGCAGGCCGGGAAAGCTCTGACGAAGAAAGCGGTGAGCGTCGATCACCAGCGCCTCCTCGCCCGGATGGGTGGAGGCTGCGGCGAGGATCGGACGATGTCCCACCGCAAGCCGCATCGCCCTGAGCTTGTCGCCGTCGACCGCCGGCGCCGGAACGTCGAGCTTGAGATTCCCCGTGACGCTGACATGCGGCGCGCCGAGCTCGCCGTAGCGCTCGGCGTCGACGGCGGATTGGGCAAGACAGAGATCGAAGCGGCCGAGCAGGGTGGAGATCGTCGCCGGAAGGTAGCGCCAACGGGCGAACGACTGCTCTGACAGCCGGCCATTGATCAGGATCAGCGGAATATTGCGCTTGGCGCTTCCGAGAATCAGGTTGGGCCACAGATCGGACTCGACGAACAGGCCGAGGTCGGGCCGCCAGTGGCCGAGGAAGCGATCGATGAACTTGGGCGCGTCGATCGGAACGAACTGATGGATCGCGCCTTCCGGCAGGCGGTGCTCGGCGAGCCGCGCCGACGTCACGGTGCCGGAGGTGACCAGTACGTTGAAGCCGCGCGCCCGGATGTGCTCGATCAGGGGAATGACGGCGAGCATTTCGCCGACGCTCGCCCCGTGCGTCCAGATCAGCGGTCCGGGCGGGCGCTCGATCGCGGTCTCGCCGCAGCGCTCGGCGATGCGCTCGGCATGCTCCTTGCCGTGTTTGAGACGGTTGTTGAGGAGCATCGGCGCAAACGGCGTCGCCGCCGACGCCAAGCTGCGATAGGAGCGCAAGGTGAGCGGCAGATGGTCAGTCAGCGCCGGCATCCCGACCCGTCCGGTCCACTATCGCGTAGGCGCGCGCGGTCGCCTTGTTCAACGCCGATTCGACCTGGCTGCGCAATCCTTCCAAGGTCGCATCGTCGGCGTCCGCCGGCACTCTCACCGGCTCCGCGACCACGACCGCGCCGCGGCCGAACGGCAGGTTGATTGCGGAACGATCCCAATTGTCGACCTCGAAGCGGTGCTGGGTCGCGATCGCGATCGGATAGATCGGGCGTCCCGACCTGCGCGCCAGCATGACGATGCCGAGCCCCGCCACCCGCCCGACCTTCGGCACGTCGGCCGTCAACGCCATGTTATATCCTTCCTTGAGCGCCGCCACCATGGCGACGAAGGCGGCAACTCCGCCTTTGCGGCTGAACTCCCCGCCGTGATTGCCTGATCCGCGCACCGTTCCGATGCCCAGCCGTTCCGCCGCCACCGCGTTGACCTCGCCGTCGCGGTGGCGCGAGATCAGCACCTTGGCGCGATCCTGCGGCCGCTTGACGAACGGACCGAGAAAATGCTGGCCGTGCCACATGGCGAGGATGACCGGATAGTCGCGGTCCACCCGCTCATAGATGTCGCGCGGCTCGATGACGAATCGCGTCGTCGACCATACCAGCCGCAGGTAATGGGCGCCGAGCACGCCGATCGTCACCTGGACCCAGCGCGCATGAGCCAGACGCCTTCGCAACGCCCTCATGGCACGGCCGTCCGTCAGCGCATGGCCGTCAACATCACGTGCCGATCATCGCGGGTCGTGATCCGGATCGAGCAGCCGGTGCAGGTGCACGATGAAATAGCGCATGTGCGCATTGTCGACGGTGTGATGGGCCTTCGCCTTCCAGGCCGCATAGGCACTGGCGTAGTTCGGATAGACGCCGACGATCTCGAGCTTGTCGAGATCCTTGAACTCGACGCCGCCGAGGTCGGCGAGCTCGCCGCCGAACACCAGATGCAACAATTGCTTCGGTTGATTCTTCTCCGACACCGGCCAGTCCCCGCTCATCGACGTCGTGGTCCGGACCGCGGCAGGCGCGCCGGACGCCATCGATCCACACGACCACCAACCTGGATCGCGCATTCCGACGGTCATCCGGGTTCCGGACTCGGCAGCCAAACGCCACGCCTCACGCGAATCCACCCTGACGATCCCTCAGCAGCGCGAGCAGCTTTGCGTGTCGCGCCCGCCCGGCCGCGATCAGCGCACCGTGGACAAGAGCCGTCCCATTGTAGCTCAGCGCCCGCCCGTCCAGCGTCGTCAACGCCCCGCCGGCTTCGTGCACCAAAAGATCGGCCGCCGCAAGGTCCCAGTCATGGCTCTGTCCCGACGCCAAGGCCGCATCCAGCGCGCCCTCGGCGATGCGCGCGAGCCGCAGCGCCAGCGAAAAGACGCGCGGAGCCTCGATCAGGTCGGGAATGAGCCGCGCCAGACCCTCGAGCTGGCGTTTGGGGCCGGCAACGCGGGCACCGCCGAGCTCGGCAGAGGCATTCGCCGCGATCGCCGCGCCATTGAGCGTCGCGCCCGCGCCGGCGGCGGCGACGAACAGCGCCTGCTCGACCGGGGCGAACACCGCCGAGAGGATCGGGCGCCCGTCCTCCACCAGGGCGACGGAGACCACCCAGTCCGGGCGGCCGCCGATGTAGGCGCGGGTTCCATCGATCGGATCGACCACCCAGGCGCGCCGCGCCGACAGGCGCACCGGATCGTCGGGCGTCTCCTCGGAGAGCCAGGCGGTATCCGGCAGCACGTCGGCGAGACGTCGATGCAGCAGCCGGTCGACCGCGATGTCGCCTTCGGTGACCGGCGAGCCGTCGGCCTTGGTCCAGCGTCGCAACGGCGTGTCGAACGTCGTCAGTGCCAGTGCGCCGGCCTCGCGCACTGCCTCGACAAGATGTTTTTTCAGGGCCTCCCGCTGGCCGACCGAATCACTGACCCGCAACCGTCAACCCCTCGATGCGCACGGTCGGCGCATTGGTCCCATAGCGGAACGCGAGATCGTTGGCCGGCTGCAGCGAGGCGAAGATATCGGTCAGGTGCCCGGCGATCGTCACCTCGCTCACCGGAAAGGTGAGCTTGCCGTTCTCGATCCAGAAGCCGGCGGCGCCGCGGCTGTAGTCGCCGGTGATCAGGTTGGCGCCCATGCCGATCAGATCGGTGACATAGAAGCCGTTGGCGATGTCGGCGATCAGGTCATCGGCCGCCACCGAGCCGGCCGCGAGATACAGGTTGGAAGCGCCCGGCGAGGGGGCCGACGACACGCCGCGCTGCGCGTGGCCGGTGGTCGCGAGCCCGAGCTCCCGGGCCGTGGCGCTGTCGAGCAGCCACGACGTCAGCACGCCGTCCTCGACCAGGTCCAGGGAACGGCCGGCGACGCCTTCGCCATCGAACGGACGTGACCGCAGCCCCCGCAGGCGCAACGGGTCGTCGACGATGCGGATGCCGGGACGAAACAGCCGGCTGCCGAGCTTGTCTTTGAGAAAGCTGGTCTTGCGGGCGATCGCGGCACCGTTGACGGCGGACGCGAGGTGGCTGACGAGCGAGCCGGCGATGCGCGGATCGAACACCACCGGCACCCGGCCGGTCGGAACCTTTCTCGGGTTGACCCGGCGCACCGCGCGTTCGCCCGCCTTGCGCCCGACGGCGACGGCATCGTCGAGGTCGGCGGCATGCAGCGCCGAGGAGAAATCGTAATCGCGCTCCATCCCGGTGCCGTTGCCGGAGATCGCCGTCATCGAGAAGCCGTGATGCGAACCCAGATAGGCGCCGCGAAAGCCGGTGCTGGTGACCAGCACCACGCCGTTGATTCCGGCGCCCGCGGAGGCGCCGCCCGACTTGGTCACCCCGGCCACCTCGAGCCCCGCGGCCTCCGCCTCGAGCGCCAGCGCCTCGAGGTCGCGAACCGACGGCACCCGGTCGTCGATCAGGTCGAGCTCGGGGATGTCCTTCGCCAGCCTGTCGTCGTCGGCGAGCCCGGCGAAGCGGTCCTCCGGAGCTACCCGCGCCATGGCAACCGCGCGCTCCGCGAGGGCATCCGCTCCATCGCCGGCGATATCGTTGGTCGACACCACCGCCTGGCGCCGGCCGACCAGGGCGCGCAGCCCGATGTCGTCGCTCTCGGAGCGCTCGGTCTCCTCCACGGCGCCGTCGCGCACCTCGACCGACAGCGACATCGAGCGCACCGCCACCACGTCCGCCGCGTCGGCGCCGGCGCGCAGCGCCGCCTCGACGAGGCGCTCCGCGAGGCCCGTCAGGGCCGACTGGTCGAGAAGGGAGGACATGGGTACGCGGCTCCGTTGAAGTTTGGCCGCCCGGTGTGCGGGCGCGATGCTCAGATGTGGCCGATGGCATTGCGGTTCAAGTGAGCGCCGTGCCGGCCGGCGGTCCTGGCGGGCCGGCCCCGACACCCCGCGCGCCTTGAGATCACCGTTTCATGGCGGCTGGTTGGAATTCGTCGGCTCACGATGGTAACGTTGCGGCAGAAGTCTTCGCAACAGGGGCTGGCGCGGCGTTTCCAGGTGCGAAAGGCCGCGTGCGCCGATGCAATGCCGTTCGCTGGAGTCCGATCCGATGCCCCCGTCCGATGCGGAGGGTGCGGTGCGTGCCTTGTCGCAACCGGTGGCCGCACCGCTCACCCGCGCCGCGATCTTCATGGTGGTGACGGTGAAGCCGGGGCCGGAGGGCCGGGCGACGCTGCGCTCGTTCTGCGGCGACCTCGCCGCACTGTCGCGGGCAGTGGAATTTCGCGACATCGAGGCCGGCCTGTCCTGCGTCATGGGGATCGGCTCCGACGCCTGGGACCGGCTCTTCGGGTCGCCACGGCCGGCAGAGCTGCACCCGTTCCGGGAGTTTCGTGCCGGGCCGCGTCATGCGATCGCTACGCCGGGCGACCTGCTGTTCCACATCCGCGCGCGGCGCATGGACCTGTGCTTCGAGCTGGCGACGCAGATCATGGCGCGGATCGGACCGGCGGTGTCGCCGGTGGACGAGGTGCACGGCTTCCGTTACTTCGACGACCGCGATCTCATCGGTTTTGTCGACGGTACCGAGAATCCCCGGGGCGCGGCGGCGATCGACGCGGTGCTGGTCGGCGAGGAGGATGCTACGTTCGCCGGCGGCAGCTACGTCATCGTGCAGAAATATCTCCACGATCTCGCCGGATGGAACGCGCTGTCCACCGAGGCGCAGGAACGGATCATCGGCCGCACCAAGCTGTCCGACATCGAGCTCGACGACTCCATCAAGCCGACCTCGGCCCACAGCGCACTCACGACGATCGTCGAGGACGGGCGGGAGATCAAGATCCTGCGCGACAACATGCCGTTCGGCCGGGCCGCCGAGGGCGAGTTCGGCACCTACTTCATCGGCTACAGCCGCTCGCCCCGTGTCACCGAGCAGATGCTCGAGAACATGTTCGTCGGGCGGCCGCCCGGCAACTACGACCGGCTCCTCGACTTCAGCCGCGCCGTCACCGGGAACCTGTTCTTCGCGCCGACCGCGTCGTTTCTGGAGGCGGTGACCGAGGACGAGCCTGCGGCGCCCGCCGCCGCGTCGGCTGCCGCCCAATCCTCATCCGCTCCGCCGGTGCCCGACGGTTCGCTCGGCATTGGCTCGCTGAAAGGAGACATCCGGCATGAATAATCTGCATCGCGAGCTTGCCCCCATATCCGATGCGGCATGGGCCCAGATCGAGGAGGAGACGGCACGCACGCTCAAGCGCTACCTCGCCGGTCGGCACGTGGTCGACGTGCGGGGCGCCGGCGGCAGCGCGCTCTCCGCGGTCGGCACCGGCCACCTGCGGACGATCGCGGCTCCGGCGGACGGCATCGTCGCCAGTCAGCGCGAGGTGAAGGCGCTGGTCGAGCTGCGCGTTCCGTTCGAGCTGGATCGCCAGGCGATCGACGACGTGGAGCGGGGCGCCAACGACTCGGACTGGCAGCCCGCCAAGGACGCCGCGCGGCAGATCGCCTTTGCCGAGGACGGCGCCATCTTCGAGGGTTATGCCGCCGCCGGCATCGAAGGCATCCGTCAGGGGACCAGCAACCCCGTCATGACGCTCCCGGCCGACGTGCGCCAATACCCGGAGGCCATCGCCCAGGCGCTGAGCCAGTTGCGTCTGGTCGGCGTCAACGGCCCCTACTCGGTGCTGCTCGGCGCCGACGCCTACACGGCGCTCGCCGAGACCAGCGACCACGGCTACCCGGTGCTGGATCACGTCAAGCGCCTCGTCAACGACGAGATCATCTGGGCGCCGGCGATCGCCGGCGCCTTCGTGGTGACCACCCGGAGCGGCGATTTCGATCTGCACATCGGTCAGGACGTCTCCATCGGCTATTTGAGCCACACCGATTCCGCCGTCCGCCTGTACCTCCAGGAGACCTTCACGTTTCTGCTGCTCACCAGCGAGGCAGCCGTCGCGCTGGCGCCGCCCGCGAAGGCGAGAGCGTGACGAGCGGCGCCAGATCCGACTCGACAGGCCCGACGGTGGGCGACGCTCAAGGTCGCCTGGATGAAGCCGAGGTCAGATCGTTCCTCTCAGCGTTGGCATTCGTCCAGGCATTCGCCATCCACGCCGTCTCGGTCGCGCCGGGGGAGGTCATCATTGAGTTGCCGTTCGATGACAGGTTCTCCGGCCCGCCCGGCCTGTTCCCGGCGTCGATGGTCGGAGTTGCAGGCGACGTCGCCGCAGTATCGTCTTGCCTGTCGCTCTTGCCGAAAGGCTGGGCGTTGGCGACGCTCGACTTCACCATCAAGATGACCGGTATCGCCCGAGGGGAGAAGCTGAGGGCCGTCGGACGCGTGCTTCAGACCGGTCGTACCATTTCGGTCGGCGCCGCCGATGTCCACATCGTATCGGGCGACAGGGAACTCTTGTGTGGAGCGGTTCTTGCGACCACGCGAAACTTCAAGATCGTGAAGTGAACAGGGACAGTCGGCCGTCCCTCGCGAGCGGCCGACTGTCCTGCCCTGCCGTCAGCCGCCAGCGAAGCAGTAGAGCAAGCCGGCGCCGCCGGTGCTCTTGAGCGCATCCTGGCCGCAGCCGCGCGTGCCGTGCGAGGAGTTCCAGGAGCTCATGTGGCGGGTCGGCTGCAGCCCGGCGCGATCGTGATGGCCGACGATCGCCGAGCCCTCGCCGCTCTTGCTCCAGTTGCCGCAGGTGGTGTCGCCGCCGGCGGTCGAATACATGCCCTGCGGGTCCGAGCCGGTCAGCACATCGTGCATGTTGACCGCGTCGCCGCGGCCGCTGATCGGCTCGCCCTTCTCGGTGAGCGCCGTCTGCTTGTTGATGTTGTTGGCGTCCGAATGCAGCTGCTCCAGGCTGGTGGCGACCACCACCCCTTTGGCGTTCTTCCACGGACCCTTGCCGATGCGGTCGCGGGCATTGACGCCGGCGGCGCCACCGGGCTCGGTGGTGCTCAGATAGGCGTGCCAGTCGGTCCTGGTCGAGCCGGCCGCCTTGGCGAGCGTCTGGCAATGGGCGTCGGCGCCGGCGAGGCCGCCGAGGTCGGCGCCGTTTCCGGTTCCGACGCTGGAGACGAAGAACGACATGTCGGCCTGCTGCGCGCGCACGGCCGCGAGGCCAAACCCCGTCAACGCGACGGCCGTCAATAGCGGAAGTCCGATCCTGATCCTCATGAAGACCCTCCCCGTGCTGCCTGATGGCATGCTGGTAACCCAAGGCCGCCACGCGGGCGCGGCCATGCCCGATCCTTAGCACCGATGGATCCGCCGAACCAAGGGTCGCGACGGGTTGTCACAGGGGCAGGACGCCGGTCGCAATAAGTCATCGGAGGGCCGACACGGAAATACCGGATTGCGCTCGATTGAGTCCGCGTCAACTTGATGACGATCCGGACCATGACGAGACAGACAGAGGCGTTGCGTGCCGACGGTTTCGGACCAGTGCACCGATTCCGAAGTTCGCATCACTTCGCGATATTCTCTGGTGCGAGCTTCGAAATCAAGAGGTGCACTAGCAAGTCTATGATTCGAGTGTGGTTTATGGATTTGAAGTTCCTACGACGAGCGCGCCGCACATCTGATAGGAACTTCAAATCCACCGCACTAGACACCGCCGACGCGCGGTGCCTGGCGCCTCGTGCCGTCACAGTCGCGCGAGCCTGGCGGTGCGCCGTTGGCCGCGCGGTCATCGGCACCGCGGCCGCCGTCACGGCCCTGCCGCACGGCTCGGCGCAGGCCGAGACCAGACTGACGGCGCACTATGCGATCTCGGTCGCCGGCGTCGCGGTCGGCGAAGGCACCTGGAGCGTGGACATCGATGCGAGCCGCTATGCGGCCAGGGCGGACGGCTCGTTCACCGGGGTGTGGCGCCTGCTCGCCGGCGGCGATGTCTTTTCCGCCACGCGCGGGACTGCCGGTCGCGGCCGTCTGGCGCCGACCCACTACGAGGCGAATTTCGGCCTCGACGCGGCCATCGAGGGGGTGCGCATGGATCTGCGCGACGACACCGTCACCGATCTCGACGTCACGCCGGCCCTTCCCGATCTCCCCGACCGCGTGCCGGTCACCGAAGCGCATCGCCGCGGGGTGGTCGATCCGCTGACCGCCGGCCACATGCCGGTGCCCGCGACCGGAAGCCTGCTGACGCCCGCGTCGTGCCAGCGCACGCTGCCGATGTTCGACGGCGCACACCGCTTCGATATCGCGCTGTCTTTCAAGCGCATGGACGGCGTGACCGCGGCGCAGGGCTATCGGGGCCCGGTCGTGGTCTGCGCCATGACCTACCAGCCGATCTCCGGGCACAGCCCGACCGCATGGCGGATCACGCACCTGATCGGTCGGCGCGGCATGGAGATGTGGCTTGCGCCGATCGACGGAACGCGGCTGCTGGCGCCGTTTCGCATCTCGGTGCCGACCCTGCTGGGGCTCGCCGTTCTCGAGGCCACGCGGTTCGAAAGCACGGCCCGGCCCTGAGGTGTGGAATGTCATATCCGCCGCGGGACGCGGATGACGCGATGCGGTGCGCGCGAAACATGGCGGACTTGATCTTTCTCGCCGTGCGCTATTTCAAGGGCTCTCGGCTACTGGGCGCCAGCGGAGCTCGGCTCGCGCCGAGTTCCGGATCCTTTGAAGTTTGCAAGTCGGACAAGGTCCGACTTGCCTGCAAGCCGGGCGATGACGACGCGCGAGCGCGGCAATCTACGCGGCCTCCTGATGCCGATATCTTTCGTGCAGCACCTTCTTGTCGATCTTGCCGACGGCGGTCAGCGGAAGGTCGGTCACGAGCGTGATCCGCTCGGGAATCGCCAGGCGCGAGATGATCCCGCGATCCGCGTACGATGTCACATGGGCACGGAGGTCCTCGGCGGCGATCTTGCCGGCGAATTCCGGCTCGAGGACGACGAGGGCGAGCGGCCGCTCGCCCCACTTCTCGTCCTTCACGCCGATCACCGCCACCCGGCGGACGCCCTTCTTCTCCGAAATGATGTCCTCCAGCTGGATCGACGAGATCCACTCACCCCCGCTCTTGATGATATCCTTGAGGCGGTCGGTGATGCGCACGGCCCCGGTGGCGTCCCAGGTGGCGACGTCGCCGGTGTGCAGATAGCCGCCGGCCCACAGCTGCTCGGAGGCATCCGGATTGTTCAGATAGCCCATCGTCAGCCACGGCGCGCGCACCACGATCTCGCCCGGCGTCTTGCCGTCGTGCGGCACGTCCGCCATGTCGGCATCGACGATGTGCAGATCGACCAGCGGCGCGGGCAGACCGGCGATCAC
>JBEKZK010000060.1:0-11879 GCA_049509935.1 Xanthobacteraceae bacterium
TGTCGTGCGACGACAGGTGCTCGTCGAGGTGCTGGGTGGAGACGACGATCTGCGTCGCCTCCACGGGCTTGCCGTTCTCGTAGCGCACGGTGACCTGGCTCTTGGCGTCGGGCCCGAGGGCCTCGGTCTCACCCGAGCGGCGGGCGTCGCACAGCAGCTTGAGGATGCGATGCGCGTAGTAGATCGGCGCCGGCATCAATTCCGGCGTTTCCCGGCACGCATAGCCGAACATGATGCCTTGATCGCCCGCGCCCTCGTCCTTGTTGCCGGAGGCATCGACACCTTGCGCGATATCCGATGACTGGGCGTGCAGGTGCACCTCGATCTCGGCCTTCTCCCAGTGGAATCCGGCCTGCTCGTAGCCGATCTCCTTGATGGCGAGCCGCGTGATGTGGGACACATAGTCCCTGGTGATCGCCGCCGGACCGCGGGTCTCCCCGGCGATCACCACCCGGTTGGTCGTGGCCAGCGTCTCGCAGGCGACGCGAATGTGCCCGGGGTCCCAGCCGTGTCGGGGCGCGAGCTCGAAGAATGCATCGACCACCTCGTCGGAGATTCGGTCGCAGACCTTGTCGGGGTGGCCTTCCGATACCGACTCGCTGGTGAACAGGTAGTTGTTATGGGGCACCGTGTCGTACTCCTGCGGACCATAGCCGCAGGTGCGGCCCTCAGGTCGCCGCGTTTCTTGCAGCGTCCGGTCGCGGGGTCAAGGGACGGTACGCTGATGCTCAAGGTCCGTGCCGGCCGGCGATGCCCTCCACCAGGTCGACGATGCGGCGCCGCAACCTGCTGTCCTTGATCTCCATGAACGCCTTGGTGAGCGCCAGCCCGTCGGAGGTGGCGAGAAAGTCGGACACGTAGGACGGCGAGGGGGCATGGCCGTTGGCGTCGAACTCGCCGACCGGCAGAGGTGCACCCTCGAAAAAAAACGACACGGGGACCTGCAGGGTCCGGGAAATCTGCTGCAGGCGGCTGGCGCCGATGCGGTTCGTACCCTTCTCGTACTTCTGGACCTGCTGGAACGTCAGCCCAATGGCACCTCCGAGCTTTTCCTGGCTCAGGCCCATCATCATTCGACGCATCCGTACCCGGCTGCCGACATGCTTGTCGATCGGGTTAGGTGCTTTCGTGATCATCAACCTCTCCTCACGCAACGGGGACACACTGAGTGGAAAGGGAAATTGCCCCCGACCGCATTTGCAATCGGAAGAAGTCAAAAATGCGATCGGAGCGTTCGCTTTTGTCCGTCCACAATCAAGGTACCCCGATACGAGGCATAAGGAAATACACGTATTGAATCAATTTTTCGACCCGGCGACGGTTCGCGAGGCAACCAACAGTAAAATTATGCAATCATTCTAGGGCAATCAAAGGTGTCGCAGCCGGCGCCGCAGCACGATCAGCACGGCGCCCCCGAGCAAAACTGCCAGGATGCGATTGCCAAAGCGCACATAGGGGGTCGGATCGATCGCGCGCGGCAAAAACGCGTCGAGAACACCTTCGGCGCCCAGCGGCAATTCCGCCACGACCCGGCCGAGCGGGTCGACCACTGCCGAAATCCCGGTATTGGCAGCGCGAACCAGCGGCAGTCCGTGCTCGATGGCGCGGATCCGGGCCTGCTGAAAGTGCTGATAGGGGCCGATGCTGTCACCGAACCAGCCGTCATTGGTGAGATTGAGCAGCCAGCCCGGCCGCTCGCCGCGGGGGACGGCCTCGTCGGGAAACACGATCTCGTAGCAGATCAGCGGCAGGACCGAGGGCGCGCCCGGGAGGGTCAGGGCACGACGGCGATCGCCGGGGACGAAGCCTCCCGCCACATTGGTCAGCTGCATCAGGCCGATGCTCTCCAGTATCCGCTGGAACGGCAGGTATTCGCCGAACGGTACCAGGTGGATCTTGTCATAGACGGCCACCAGCGAGCCCTGGTGGTCGACCACGTAGGCGGAGTTATAGGCCCGGACGCCACGTCGGCCTGGCTCGGGCTCGGCGGGGCGAACGCCGCCGGTGATCAGCAGCGTGCCGCTCGGCAGCAGCGCGGCGATCTGCGCCAAAGCGTCGGGCTCGCGGGCGAGAAAGAACGGAAAGGCCGATTCCGGCCAGATCAGGTGGGTGACGTCTCTGATGCCGGTGCGGTCCGGCCCGGTGGCGCGATCGGACAAGGCAAGATAGCGGCTCATCACCTGCTGCTTGGCCGCGTAGCTGAATTTCTCGTCCTGGGGCAGGTTGGGCTGCATGATCCGCAACCTGACGCCGGGCACGAAGCCGGTCGGCGTCTGCGCCAGTCGCACCGCACCGTAGATCGCGAGCCCCGCAAGAGCCACGACCGCAATCAGCGGCAGCAGCCACCGGCGTGGCGTCTCCGCCGGATCGTCGGCGAGGAGTGCCGGGCTTGCAAACACGAGAACCGCCAGGAAGGTCAGCCCCCACAGGCCGATCAGCGCGGCTCCCTGCGCCAGCGCCGGCGGGCCGGTGAGCGCGTAGCCGAAGGCGTTCCACGGAAAGCCCGTGAGGACGTGGCCGCGCACCCATTCGGCGATCGTCAGGCTCAGGGCGAGCGCGATCACCCGGCTGGCGCCGCGCGTCCACAGCAGACGGGCGAGCGCGAGCCCCAGCCCCGTCAGCACAGCGAGCCCCGCCGGAAACACCACCACGGCGAACGGCATCAGCCAGGCAAAGGTCTTGGCGTCGACCAGAAAGGCGATCCCGATCCAGTAGAGGCCGGTGATGAAATAGCCGAACCCGAACCACCAACCGCTGACGAAGGCCGCCGTCACTCCGCCGAGCCGGGCGGCGGCCGCACCGTCGAGCAGCCAGACCAGCAGCGGGAATGTGAGGAACATCACCGGCCAGATATTCAGCGGGGCGAGCGCCAGCGTCGACACAGCGCCGGCCACGAAGGCGATCGCCGCCCGCCGCCACCCCCACGCGAGCACGACCATCTGGGCGAGACCCGTGAACCTCACCAGGGGCGCTGACGCGGCGGCCGTCACGGCGGGCCCGGCGTCACGACGACGTGGCGTCGGATGGTGGCAAGCCCGCGCCGGTCCGCTCGTCGGTCTGCTCGGCCGCGGACGGCGCGGCGCCGCCTCCCGGCGCGCTCTCGGTCTCCGGCTTGCCGTCGCGCCGCTTCGCGCCGCGCTCGCGCCGCGAGCGGCCGCGGCCGCGATGGATCTTGACCCGCTTGACGCGACGCGGATCGGCGTCGAGCACCTCGATCTCGAATCCGGCGGGGCCCGGAATCAGCTCGCCGCGCACCGGCACGCGGCCGAACTGGACCACCAGATAGCCGCCCAGGGTGTCGACCTCGTCCGCTACTTCGCCGACATCGAACTCCGGCCCGACCGTCGTAGTGACGTCCTCGAGGCTGGCGCGCGCGTCGGCGAGGAATGAGCCGTCGGGCTGGCGCACCACCGCCGGACTCTCGTCCTCGTCGTGCTCGTCCTCGATGTCGCCGACGATCTGCTCGACGATGTCCTCGATCGACACCAGCCCGTCGGTGCCGCCGTATTCGTCGATGACCAGCGCCAGGTGAATGCGGGTCGCCTGCATCTTGGCAAGCAGGTCGATCGCCGGCATGGACGGCGGGACGAACAGGATCTTGCGGACGATGCGGGTCGAGGACAGCGAGGTCGACAGGTCGACCGCCTTGAGATCGAGCCCGGCCGGAAACGGCTTCTTGCGCTTGGCGTTGCTGCGCGCCGACACGGCGGCGCGCGACGCCATGAAGACGATGAGATCGCGGATATGGACCATGCCGACCGGATCATCGAGCGTGTCGTCGTAGACGACGAGCCGCGAATGCCCGGCGCCTTCGAACACCTTGACCAGCTCGCCGAGGGCGATGTCGTGCTGCACCGCCAGGATGTCGGCGCGGGGAATCATGACATCCTCGACCCGGCGCTCGCGCAGGCCCAGGATGTTTCTCAGCATCGCGCGCTCTTCGGGCGAGAATCCGGTTTCGCCGGCCGCCCCCGCTTCCAGCACGACTTCGAGGTCGGCGCGGATCGAGCCCGGCTTCCAGCCGAACACGGTGCGCAGCAGCCGGCCGATCCAGGTCGATCCGTTCTCGCGCGCGAGCTCGCTGGGGCGCGGCACCGGCACCGGCAGATTGATCAGCTCGGTGCGCCCCTCGGCCGCCTCGCTGCGTGCAGCCTGGTCGGCGTCAGGCATGGCTGTCGAGGTTCGGTGTGGCATCGTGCGTGACATAAGGATCGGGCACGTCGAGCCCTGCCAGGATGCGTCGCTCGAGGTGCTCCATGGCGTCGGCGGCCTCGTCCGACTGGTGATCGTAGCCCAGCAGGTGGAGAAAGCCATGCACCACCAGGTGGGCGAGATGATGGGCGAAGGGTTTGCTCTCCGTGGCGGCCTCGCGCGCCGTGGTCTCGAACGCGATCACGATGTCGCCGAGCAGCGTCGGCGCCCGGCCGGCGCCGGGACGGCTCGCCGGAAACGACAGCACGTTGGTGGGCGCATCGACGCCGCGCCAACGCCGGTTGAGCGCTCGAACGGTCGCGTCGTCGGCCAGCACCACGGCGACCTCGCCCGGGCCCGCAGCTCGCGGCACCGATTGTGCGGATCGGGCGATCGCGCGCTCGACCGTCGCGGTGCTGGCGGGCTCGGTCGCCCACAGCTCGGATTCGACCACGACGCCGACCGTCGGCGCGGCGGCACCTTGCATGGTTGCGACCGTCCTCACGGCCGGCCCTCGCGGTCGCGCCGCGACACCACGGCGGCCGTCTCGTAGGCTTCGACGATGCGCGCCACGAGGTCGTGGCGAATGACGTCTTCGCGGGTGAACGCCGCGTGGCCGATGCCTTCCACCTGGGCGAGCAGGCGGACCGCGTCGGTCAGGCCCGAGGTCAGTCCGGCCGGCAGGTCGACCTGGCTGGGGTCGCCGGTCACGATCATCCGGCTGTTCTCGCCGAGCCGGGTCAGGAACATCTTCATCTGCATCGCCGATGTGTTCTGCGCCTCGTCGAGAATGACCGCCGCATTGGACAAGGTGCGCCCGCGCATGAAGGCGAGCGGCGCGATCTCGATCTCGCCGGTCTGCATCGCGCGCTCGACGACGCGCGGGTCCATCATGTCGAACAGCGCATCGTAGATCGGACGCAGATAGGGATCGACCTTCTCGCGCATGTCACCGGGCAGGAAGCCGAGGCGCTCGCCCGCCTCCACGGCCGGGCGCGAGAGGACGATGCGGTCGACTTCCTTGCGCTCGAACAGGTGAACCGCGTGGGCGACCGCGAGCCAGGTCTTTCCGGTGCCCGCAGGCCCGGTCCCGAACACCAGCGCGTGACGCTTGAGCGCGCGCAGATAGGCATCCTGGCCCGGCGTGCGTGCCCGCACGATGCGCTTGCGCAAGTGGATCTCCTCGAAACCCGGGCGCGCCGCGGCGGCATCGAAATCGAACAGCGAGCCCTGCGAGATCGCGAGCCGTATCGCGCCTTCGACCTCGCCGGTGCTCAGGTCATGGCCCTGCTTGAGCTGCTCGTAGAGGCTTTCGAGCACCCGGCGGGCCTGCTCGCAGGCCTCGCGCGTGCCCTCGATGGTGACCTGGTTGCCACGCGAATCCGCAACCACGCCGAGCCGCCGCTCGATCGAGGCAAGGTGCTGACCGTACTGGCCGAACAGCGCCGAGGCCAGCCGATTGTCGTCGAACGCCATGACGGTCTGCGCGGCAGCCTCGCCGGCGGGGCGATCCCGAGCGACCAGCGAGCCGTTGTCCGGTCTCACGTTGCGCAACGCGTCAGGCTCCCGCCGCCGTCGCGACCGGCTCCGCCGATCGGGCGCGATCCGCGGAGGCGGCGATGGATCCGTGCAGGCTGTTGGGTCCGATGCGCGTCACCGTCACGGCGACGACCTCGCCGATCAGGCCCGGGGGCGCCATCACCTGGACCGGCTGGAGGTAGGGCGAGCGGCCGACGAGCTGGCCCGGATGGCGCCCCGGCTTTTCCAGCAGCACATCGAAGGTGGTGCCTAGACAGCCCGCATTGAAGGCCTTCTGATGGTGCTCGATCGCGGCCTGGAGCCGTTGCAGACGCTCGGTCTTCACGGCTTCGGGAACCTGGTCGACGCGGTTTGCCGCGGGCGTCCCGGGCCGTGGTGAATATTTGAACGAGAATGCCGAGCAGAATCCCACCGCGTCGACGATTCCCAGCGTCGCGCGAAAATCGGCCTCCGTCTCGCCGGGAAAACCGACGATGAAGTCGGACGACAGCGCGAGGTCGGGACGCGCCGCGCGCATGCGGTCGATCGCCGTCAGGTAGTCCGCGGCGGTGTGGCGGCGGTTCATCGCCGCGAGCACGCGATCCGATCCGGACTGCACCGGCAAATGCAGGAAGGGCATGAGCGCCGCGATATCGCGGTGCGCCGCCACCAGGCTCGCATCGATATCCCGCGGATGGCTCGTGGTGTAGCGCAGCCGCGCGATGCCCGGCACCTCTGCGCTGCGGCGCAGCAACCGACCGAGCGTCCATCTCGCGCCGTCCGGGCCCTCGCCGTGATACGCATTGACGTTCTGGCCGATCAGCGTCACCTCGCGCACCCCCGCGGCGGCAAGGCGCTCGACCTCGCGAATGATCCTGTCCACCGGTCGCGACACCTCGGCGCCGCGGGTATAGGGCACCACGCAGAAGGTGCAGAACTTGTCGCACCCTTCCTGCACGGTGACGAATGACGCAACACCGCGGCGGCGGATCGCCTCCCGGCTCGGCGGCGCGAGGAATTCGAACTTGTCCTCGGCGGGAAACTCGGTGTCGACCGCTCGTCCGTCGCGTGCCGCGCGGTCGAGCAGCGCCGGCAGCCGGTGGTAGCTCTGCGGCCCGACGACAAGGTCGACCACCGGCGCCCGGCGGATGATCTCCTCACCCTCGGCCTGGGCGACGCAGCCCGCCACCGCGACCATGACCCTGCGTCCGTCGCGGGCCGCGGCGCGGCGCAACTTGCGAATGCGGCCGAGCTCCGAATAGACCTTTTCGGCAGCCTTCTCGCGGATGTGGCAGGTGTTGAGGATGATGAGGTCGGCCTCCTCGGGCGAGGAGGCCTCGACGAATCCTTCCGCTGCCAGCAGGTCGGCCATACGATGCGAATCGTAGGCGTTCATCTGGCAGCCGTATGACTTGATGTGGAGTTTGCGGGGGCCGCTCATGCGGGTCGGGCTGGGGTCGATCGGGGCCGCTCGGACCGAGGGCGCGTCTCGAGGCGTTCCGGCTTCAGACATCCCGGCTTCAGACATCCCGGCTTCAGACATCCCGATATCAGACATCCCATCGTGGCGGCGGGCGTCGCCGATCCGCTTCGCCGTCATAGCGGTTTTTGCGGCGGAAAGGAATGCCCGCGCAGCGCCGCGACGGTGTGCCGGCGCACCGCCGCTTCGAGCCGCCGGGCCAGGAGCTTGCGGTCGGTGCCGCCGTCGCAGGCGATCGGATCACCCCAGGTGAGGATCACGTCGATGGCACCATGGCGCATCAGCGCGCCGACATGCGGGACCAGGTCGAGACTGCCGTACCACGCAACGACCGGACGCCGGTACCGCCCCATCGCAATTCCGTGGAGGTGCGTATAGGCAATCGACAGCGGCTGGACGTACACCCGCTCTGGCCCCTGCTCCCCCGCCAGGGCATTGCGTGCCGCACCGATCAGGGCGGTGCGGAACGGCAGCACGCGATTACCGTCGCTCGACGTTCCCTCGGCGAACAGCACGACCGGATCACCCGCGGCGAGGCGCTCGGCGATCTCGGCGTTGACCTCGCCGACCTGGTGGCGGCGGTCCCGGTCGACGAAGATCGAGCGTTGCAACCGTGCCAGCAACCCGAACAACGGCCAGGTCGCGACCTCGCGCTTGGCGACGAAGACCACGGGACTGACCGCGGTGATCACCGGAATGTCGAGCCAAGACGTGTGATTGGACACCACCAGCAGTGGCCGCCCGGGCGGGCATGCGCCGATCTCGGCGATGCGGACGCCGAGCAGCCGGCAGATCATGCGGTGATAGATCACCGGGATCGAGCGCCTGCTCGGCAGCTCGAGGCGGACCGACAGCCACTGCGCCGGCATCAACGCCAGCGTGATGACCGCAACGGCTGCGGTGACCAGCGCGATGCGCACCATCAGCCGGCGGCGTTGTCGTCGCCGAGCGGCACGGCATAGAGCTCCAGTCGGTGATCGACCAGCCGATAACCGAGGCGCCGCGCGATCTCGGTCTGCAGGCGCTCGATCTCCTCGGAACGAAACTCGATGACCTCGCCGGTCCGCAGGTTGATCAGGTGATCGTGATGGGTGTCGGGGCTCTGCTCGTAGCGGGCGCGCCCCTCGCGGAAATCGTGGCGTTCGATGATGCCGGCGTCCTCGAACAGCCTGACGGTCCGATACACGGTTGAGATCGAAATGTGCTCGTCGATCCTGGCGCAGCGCCGAAACAGCTCCTCCACGTCGGGATGATCCGCCGAGGCCGCGAGCACGCGCGCCACCACCCGGCGCTGCTCGGTCATGCGCATGCCCTTGGCGGCGCACTGGGCCTCGATGATGTTTGGCTTGCCTGGCATGGATCCGGTCCAATCCTGGCGGCGCTGTCGGGGCAATCGGGCGGTCCGACGGTCGGCCAGTGGTATAGGTAAGAGCGCCTTGGACGCCAAGCCGATTCAGGTAAGCTCGCGGCGCAGCACGAGAGCAGCGGCGGCGCCCTGGGGTCGCGGATAATAGCCCTCGCGCCGGCCTGCCTCGGCGAATCGCGCCCGCCGATAGAGCCGCCGCGCCGGCGCGTTGTCCTCGTCCACCTCGAGGAACACCGTGCCCACCCCGAGCCCGGCCAGGCGCCGCAGGTGCAGGTCGAGCAGGCGTCCGGCGATGCCGCGGCCACGGCGCGGAGCGGCCACCGCCACCGAGAGGATTTCGGCCTCCCCGGCGACGGCACGCGACAGAACGAACCCGGCGAGCTTCCCGGCGATCGTTGCCCGATGGGCCACGACATTGCGATCGGCGAGCAGATGCTCGAACTCCTCCTCGCTCCAGCCGCGCCGAAAGGATGCGGCATGCAGTCCGGCAAGGCTCGCGGCATCCTGCGGCCGGGCCTCGGTGATGGCGGGCTCGGCGCGGGTGAACAGGCTGCTGAGAAACCCGCTCATTGCCGCGGCAACCGCGCGGCAGTCTGCGGCCGTGCGTCCGGCCGGCGCAGATAGAGCGGCTTCGGTGGCGCACTCCCGGCCTCCGCCAGCGCACCGAGCCGCGCGACCCAATCGATGTCCGGGTAGGGCCGCGGGTCGACGCCCGGGCGCTCCGCGCCCAGCCGCCACGCGGCGGCGAGCAGCTCCGCACCAGGGCCGACGATCAGGCACGGACGCGCACGGATCGCCCGCATGGCATCCTCGATCGTCGCCAGCCGCGGGGTGACCAGCGGGCGGCCGTCCCGACCGGTGATCTGGAAATAGACCTGGCCGTGGCGAGCGTCGATCGCCGCCACCAGGGAGCGGCTCTCGCCAGCCGCCAGATGGGGAGCCGCCAGGGCCGCCAGGGTGGACAGGCCGACCGCCGGGCTGCCGGTGACCAGCGCGATCCCCCGCGCCGCCGCGATCCCCACCCGCAGACCCGTGTAGCTGCCGGGGCCGACCGTCACGGCGATGCGACCGAGATCGGCGAACTCGATGCCGGCATGCTCGATCACCCGGGCAAGCAGCGGAACCAGCGCCTCGGCATGACCGCGCTGCATCGTGAGGGTCTCGCTCGCGATGATGGCTCGGCTGTCGGTGTCGAGAACGGCGGCCGCGCAGCCGGTCAGCGCGGTGTCGATCGCCAGCACGCGCATGTCGGGATCCCGCCACCGCTCCCGTCGCTTCGTCGACGGCGTCGTCAGACCGGCCGGACCTCGGTGACGTCGGGCACGAAATGACGCAGCAGGTTCTGGATCCCGTGCTTCAGCGTCGCAGTGGACGACGGGCAGCCGGAGCATGATCCCTGCATGTTGAGATAGACGATGCCGTCCCTGAAGCCGCGGAACGTGATGTCGCCGCCGTCATTGGCCACCGCAGGGCGCACGCGCGTCTCGATCAGCTCCTTGATGGTGGCGACCGTCTCGGCGTCCTTGGCGTCGAAGAACTCGTCGGCGTCGACACCGGAATCGGCGGCGCCTTCCCGCAGCATCGGGGCGCCGGACATGAAGTGCTCCATGATGACACCGAGAATGGCAGGTTTGAGCTGCTGCCACTCGCCGGCGGTCTTGGTCACCGTGATGAACTCGCTGCCGAGAAAGACGCCGCCGACGCCGGGGATGGCAAACAGCCCCTCGGCGAGCGGCGATTGGGCGCCCTCGGCGGGGTCGCGCATCTCGAGGGTCCCGGTTGCGAGCACGGTTCGCCCCGGCAGGAACTTCAAGGTCGCCGGATTGGGCGTGGTTTCGGTCTGGATGAACATCCGCTTCTCCCTGGCCGTCGCGGGGTCAAGGACCCGCGCGGCTGATCGGATCACTCTATCAGGTAGGGTTTGCCGCTCAAAGGTCAACGCGGCATCGATCGCTCAGAGCATTTCCCGGAAAAGTGGACACCGGTTTTCCGAAAGGAAATGCGACAACATCGACAACCGTCACGACAGGGCGTCGAGCTCGTCGTCGCTCAGGTGGCCGGGCACGATCGCCACCGGAATCGGGAAAGTGCCGGCGGTGCTGCTGAGATCGGACACCAGCGGGCCCGGACCATCCTTGCTGGTTCCGGCCGCCAGCACCAGGATGGCAATGTCCTCGTCCTCGTCGATCATCTTGAGGATTTCCTCGGCCTTGTCGCCCTCGCGGACCACTCGCTCCGGCATGATGCCGGCGACCCCGTTGGCGCGCACCGCGAAGCGGTCGAGAATGGCGTTCGCCGAGTCGTAGGCCTCGGCCTTCATGATGTCCGCGACGCCGAGCCACTGCTGATGGCGGTCGTACGGCTCGATCACCAGCAGCATCAGCACGCTGGCGCCGTTGCGCGCCGCGCGGCGGCTGCCCCAATAGACGGCGCGGTCGCACTCGGGCGATTCGTCGATCACGACGAGATATTTCGGCTGATGACCGGCCTCGTAGGCGCGGCGCTTGCGGCTCATCGACCTTGTCCCCCTGGAGACTCCCTTATGTCAGACGCGTGCCCCGGTCCTAGCTGCGAACGAAACCGACGATATCCTTCACGGCCTTCATGGTATCGGCGGCGATCGCCCGCGCCCGGGAGGCGCCGTCGGCCAGCACGTGGTCGATATGGATCGGGTCCTGCGTCAGCCGCTTCATCTCGGCGCCGATCGGTCCGAGCCTGGCGACCGCGGCATCGACCAGCGCCGCCTTGAAGATGGAGAACGGCCCGCCGCCGAATTCGGCGAGGACCTCGGCCTTGCCGACTCCCTGGAGAGCGGCGTAGATGCCGACCAGGTTGTCGGCTTCCGGTCGCTTGTCGAGGCCGGCCTCTTCGCTCGGCAGCGGCTCGGGGTCGGTCTTCGCCTTGCGGATCTTCTGGGCGATCGTGTCGGCGTCGTCGGTCAGATTGAGGCGCGAATAGTCCGACGGATCCATCTTCGACATCTTCTTGGTTCCGTCGCGCAACGACATGACCCGCGTCGCCGGACCGGAGATCAGCGGCTCGGTGAGCG
This sequence comes from Xanthobacteraceae bacterium, assembly GCA_049509935.1. Taxonomy (GTDB): domain Bacteria; phylum Pseudomonadota; class Alphaproteobacteria; order Rhizobiales; family Xanthobacteraceae; genus AP-16. The sequence goes on from JBEKZK010000060.1 coordinate 11,605, forward strand.
GGAAGAACGCGTGGCCGTAGCCGAGGGCGCGGATGCGCTCGCCGAAATCATTGTTGAACTTCTGGGCGATGTCGCGGGTCAGCTCGAGATGCTGCTTCTGGTCCTCGCCGACCGGCACGTGGGTCGCCCGGTAGGCCAGGATGTCGGCCGCCATCAGGACCGGGTAGTCGAACAGCCCGACCGATGCATTCTCGCGGTCCTTTCCGGCCTTCTCCTTGAACTGGGTCATGCGGTTCAGCCATCCGACACGGGCGACACAGTTGAAGATCCAGGCG
>JBEKZK010000600.1:0-3859 GCA_049509935.1 Xanthobacteraceae bacterium
CCGCGAAGAGCGCGGCCGTCAACCGGCAGACCCGCTCCTCGTGCCGCTGGGAGGCGCTGCAGGGGGAGCGCTCGATCAGCCTGCGCCCGCTCGACTGTCTCGTCGAACTGATCGGCGACGGCTTTGCCTATCGGGTGCGCGGATCCGACCGGCCCGACCCGGGCACGCCGATATTCATCGGCAAGCAGTTCAGGCCGTTCCAGCCGACACGCATGGTGGCCGACGGTGACGGGGTCGTCGTCTGGTTCGAGGACATGCTCCCGGACAGCAACACCTGCTACTGGATGGGCCAGGAGTGCCGGCTCGAGCCGGCCCGCGGGCACTGGCCCGCCACGATCGTCGCGCGCCGCAAGGGCGGAGCCTCGGCGAGCATCCGGGCCCGTCAGGATGCCGGCGACCGGCTGCGGCTGGTCATCGAGGGCGAGGCGCCCGAGGCATTGTCGTCGGATATCGGCGTCCTGCGCCACCAGGTGCTGGATCCCGCGCTCGGCGCAACGAGGCTGCGCGACAATGGCGTCGACAGTCCGTGGAGCGGCGAGCGGCTGGTCGCGCGATCGACCGTGCCCGACGCCGATATCCTGCTCGCGGACAACGGGGTTCGATGGTCCTGGAGCGAGCAGGGTGTCGACCGGCGGCGGCGAGGAGGCGCCTGGATCCAGCTCCTGGCCCCCGACGACCTCGACGGCGACGCGCTGATGGATGTGCGCGCCGCCTATTGCGAGGACGGCGTGCGCGAGGTGGGAATCCTCAAATCGAAGGACCGGATTCGGGTGTTCGGGTCGCGACGCGACTCCTATCAGCTCGAGCTGGAAAGGCTGCCCGCGGCGGACACCCGGCTTTTCCTCCCCGAGAACACGTCGGGATTTCAACGTCAGCTCCAGGCCGTGCACCGTCTCAAGGACTACCCGCTGCCGCATCATCGGCAGCTGCTGCGACTGTGCGAGAGGCAGGACCGCGCCCACTGGCCTCGCGTCGAGACGCCGGCCGTGGAATCGTGGTTCCTCCTCAAGGATGAACGCTGGCAAGGCACGGAGGAGCAGAGACAGTTCGTCGAAAAGGCGCTCGGCACGCCGGATCTGGCGTTCCTCGAGGGGCCACCCGGCTCCGGCAAGACCTACGCGATCTGCGAGTTCGTGCTGCAATCGACCGCAAAGGGACAGCGCGTGCTGCTGTGCTCGTCGACCCATGTCGCAGTCGACAATGTGCTGGAGCGGCTGATCGGCGAGTTTCCGCAGATCGAGGCTGTCCGTATCGGCCGCTCCGATCGTGTCGATCCTCGCGTGCAGAAGTGCCAGATCGATCAACGGATCGCGGATCTGACGGCGATCTGGCGCGAAAAGGGCGCGTTTCCAGCGTTGACCGCCGACCGGCTCGAGGAGGTGGCCGAGGCCACGATCCTCGGCGCCGCGAATCTGACCTGCGCCACCACCACCGGAATTCTCGCGCACCCGCACCTTCGTCGATCGAAAGACAAGATCGGGCCGGCATGGCCCCACTTCGACGTGCTGGTTCTCGACGAAGCGAGCAAGACCACGTTCCAGGAATTTCTCGTCCCCGCTCAGCTGGCGCGACGTTGGGTCATCGTGGGCGATGTCCGGCAACTGCCGCCCTTCACCGAGCCGCGCGACCTCGAAGCGAGCTTCGCGGGCGTCAACACCGATTCCGGCCAGCGGTTCTCCAGCGAGCACCAGCGCGCATGCCTGATCCTGTTCCGCCTGTCGCGGCGCGAATCGGGATTCCGGCTGGCCCGATGGCTGATCGCCGAGCCGCCGCCGGTCATCGAGGCGCTGACCGCGGAGATACGGGCTCGTCGCGAGCGCGGGGAGGTGATGCCGGAGGTCGTGCGCCTCGCCGAGCGGAGCGATGCCGAGATCGATGTCGAGATTGCCGACATCGCCGCCGGGGGCCGCTCGGCGTTGCGACTTGCCGCCGCCGATTGGGTGCTCGGCACGCCCGAGCAGGTCAAGCAGGTGGCGCGATTTCTGCCGCCTCAACTGCTCCCGCTCTGCGAGCTCGAGCCGGACTCGCCGCTGTCGTTCCGCAACGCGCACTGGATCGCGCACCGGGGTCCACTGAAGGCCCCGCTGCGCGACGGCAAGCGAGCCTATTGGACTCTTGCCGAGCTCGCGCAGGCGCAGCGCGAGTTTTTCCTCGAGGATACCTGGGCGGGCCAGATCGCCTGGCGGCTGGGGCGCGTGCACCAGCTGACCTCGGTGCAGAACAGGAAGGATCGCGAGCGCAGACAGCACGAGGTCGATGCGCTGCTGCCGCACGCCGGCGGCTATGCGACATGGGTTCCCAAGGCCATCGAGGCGATTCGCGACGTCGGGGTGCGCAGCGTGATCGAGACCCTGCGCGTCCCCCGCGAGACCCCGGAAGGCCACCGCAGAAGCGCACTGAGCGAGGCCATTCCGGGGAGCATCTGGTGGGAGCGCGCCGTCATCCTGACCCATCAGCATCGCATGCATCCGGACATCTCGGCGCTGCCGCGCAAGCTGTTCTACGAGAATGGCGCGCTCCACGATGCCAACACGATCAGCGCGCGCGACAGCAGGGAGGATTGGACATTCCTCGGCAATGCCCCGGCGCGGCGCTTCTGGATCGATGTTGCCGGCCGCGAGCAGAAAGGGGTCAACGCCGCCGAGGTTTCGGCCATGCATCGGCTGCTCGAGGCATGGCTGCAGTACGCCAGCACCCATCCCCGACACGACAAGAGGCCCTGGGAGGTGGCCTGTCTGTCCTTCTACAACAGGCAGGAGCTGGCGATTCGCGACATGTTGCGCGGCTTGTCCGGCCACAAGCGCGGGGAAACGAGGTTTCAGACGCCCCACAGCACGATCGTCTGCGCGACGGTCGATCGATTTCAGGGGCGCGAGGCCGATCTCGTGGCGCTGAGTTTGCGCAATACGTCGCGCGCCGGTCACATGGACAGTCCGAACCGTCTCAATGTCGCGATCACGCGGGCGCGGCACATGCTGGCGATCGTCGGCAATCACCGATACTTCCGGGACGCGTGTCCGTCCGAGGAGCTGACCAGGCTCGCCGTCGATACACCGATCTTTGTGCCCGGACCGTGAATGTGAAGACGACGCTGCAATTGCCGGCGAATCTCTGGCGCGTACAGGCACTCGCCGAGTGCGCGATCTGGGAAGATCGCCCCGACCTCCAGCAGCTGTGCAAGGCGGTGCCCGAGCAGGGCGTCATGACCGTCGACCTCATCGTGTCGGAGCTGCCCGGCCTGTCCGAGACCGGCCACAGGAACATCTTTCGCCATCTGCAATATCTCCGACTGATCGGCAACGATGACGATGGTCGCTTGACGCGAATGGGCGCTCACTGCGCGGCGACCGGGTCGGCCCCGGTCTGGGAGATGGGAGTTTATGACCTGCTCGTCGCGCATCATCCGGTGATCGGGAGCCCGATTCTGGAATTTCGGCGGACGGCCGGCACGTCCGGCGCTCAATTCAAATCTCTGGTGGGGATTCCCGAGTGGCTCAGGCTCGATGGCGAACGGGTCGCCACATCGGTGTACAATGCGTCGTCACGGTTCTCCGTCCATCGGTTCCCGCGCCGGCAGGACGGCGAGCCGATGTGCCAGTGCTTCGAGCTTGCACCTGCGGTGCTGGACCTGGACATCGATCTCGAGACCGGGCGCGGCACCTGGGAGATCGCCGGCAGCGCCGAGGATTTTGGCGGCGCCTTCCGGTCCAATCGCGAGTCGCTGCCGGAGCACTATTTCGCCGGCATCATCGCCAAGTGGGACCGGCGCTGGAATCGTTCCGCGGGCTACGTGGCGATCGCATACGACGGCAACGCGGACGGCGGCCGCGAGAGTTTTCGGCGGGCCATGACCTACGAA
>JBEKZK010000601.1:0-3856 GCA_049509935.1 Xanthobacteraceae bacterium
CGCAAGCGGGGAGGGCGGCTCGCTGACCGCAACGGCCGCAGGGAGCACGGCGTCGGGGTCGGGCACCGGGATCGCCTGGAGCAGCAGCGCCGTATAGGGATGGGCGGGATGGCCGAACACCCGGTCGGTCGCCGCGATCTCGCACAGCTTGCCGAGATACATCACGGCGACGCGATCGCTGACCACCCTGACGATGGCGAGATCGTGGGCGATGAAGATCAGGGTGAGACCGTAGCGTACCTTCATGTCCTCGAGCAGGTTGAGGATCTGCGAGCGGATCGAGACATCGAGGGCCGAGACCGGCTCGTCGCAGATGATCAGGTCGGGCTCGAGCACCAGCGCTCGGGCGATGCTGACGCGCTGGCACTGGCCGCCGGAGAACTCGTGCGGCAGCCGGCGCATCGTGAGGTCGGGTTCGAGGCCGACCGCGACCAGCACGTCGCGCACCCGGCGCTCGCGCTCGACGGCACTCCTGACACCGGCGATCACCAGCGGCTCGGCCACGATGTCGCCGATGCGGCGGCGCGGATTGAGCGAGGCGATCGGATCCTGGAAGATCAGCTGCAGCCTGCGGCGGATCAGGCGCAGCCGGTCGCCGGTCACCCGGGTGAGGTCGGCGCCATCGAACAGAACGCGACCGGACGTCGGCGCGGTGAGCTGCAGCACCGCCCGTCCCAGGGTCGACTTGCCGCATCCGGATTCGCCGACCAGCCCCAGCGTCTCGCCGCGCCGCACGTCGAGGCTGACGTCGGACACCGCGTGCACGGTGGCGCCGGGCAGGGCGTATTCGACGACCAGGTGCTCGACGCGCAGCAGCGCATCGTCACGCAGATGCGCAAGCGCCCCGTTCAAGCGGTCACCGGCTCGCCGGAGCAGGCGGCGGCGAGCGGCCGCCAGCAGGCATATTGCTGACCGGCAGCGTCGGGGGCTCCGAGCGTCGGCCGCTCGGTCCGGCAACGGTCGACCGCGTAGCGGCAGCGCGGCGCGAAGGCGCAGCCGACGATGCGGCGCGTCGGGTCGGGAGGCCGCCCCGGAATGGTCGGCAGCCGGGCATGGGGCGCTGCGTCGATCCTCGGAATCGCGGCCAGCATCGCCTGGGTGTATGGCATGCGCGTGTTGTGGAACAGGAGCCGCGTCGGCGCGCGCTCGACCACGCGGCCCGCATACATCACGGCGACCTCGTCGGTACGGCCGGCCACGATGCCGAGATCGTGGGTGATCAGGATCATCGCCATGTGGCGGCGGCGCTGCTCGCGCGCCAGCAGATCGAGGATCTGCGCCTGCACGGTGACGTCGAGCGCGGTTGTCGGCTCGTCGGCGATCAGCAGCTTGGGCTCGCACGACAGCGCGATGGCGATCGCCACCCGTTGGCGCATGCCGCCCGACAGCTGATGCGGATATTGCCGCAGCCGCCGGTCCGGCTCGGGAATGCCGACCGCCGCCAGCAGGTCGAGCGCGCGCGCGGTCGCGGCCGCGCCGTCCATCTGCAGGTGCGCCCGCAGGGTCTCGACGATCTGCCGGCCGATGGTGAGCACCGGATTGAGCGACGTCATCGGATCCTGGAACACAACCGCGATCGCGCGCCCGCGCAGCCGCCGCAGCCGTCTCGGCGGCAGCCGCGCCAGATCCTCGCCGTCGAACTTGACCTCGCCCGACAGCCTGGCGCTGCGCGGCAGCAGCTGCAGCACCGCCCGCGACAGCATGGTCTTGCCGCTGCCCGATTCGCCCACCAGGCCCAGTGTGCGGCCGGCGCCCAGCGTCAGATCGACGCCGTCGACCGCCCGCAGGCTGCCGCCCGGCGTCCTCAGCTCCACCGCCACGTTACGCACCGACAGCAGGATGTCGCTCATAGCGCGCCCGGTCGCGGGTCGGTCAGCGCCCGCAGCCGATCGCCGACGAAGTTGAACGACAGCACGGTCAGGAACATCGCGCCGGCCGGGAGAAATGCCAGCCAGGGGGCGATCTCCAGGCTGTCGCGGCCCTCGCCGATCATGCTGCCCCAGCTCGGCTGCGGCGGCGGCACCCCGAGCCCGAGCAGGCTGAGCGCGCCTTCCACCACGATGGTGACGGCGACCGCGAGCAGGAAGAACGCGACCAGCGGCAGCAGGACATTGGGCAGGAGCTCGCGCAGCAGGATGCGGGTGTCGGTCGCGCCCAGCGCGCGCGCCGCCGTGACGAAATCGCGCTGCGCCAGGCTCGATGTGGCGGCACGCGCAACCCGGGCGAACGGCGGGATGCTGAGGATCCCGATGGTCACCGTCAGATTGAATACCGACAGGCCGAGACAGGCGGTGACGGCGAGCACCAGCACCAGCGGCGGAAACGCCAGCAGCACATCGATGCCCGCCATGGCCAGGCTCTCGAGGCGGCCGCGAAAATAGCCGGCGAGCAGGCCGATCGTGCCGCCGAGGCCGAGCCCGATGAGGGCCGATGCCACGCCGATCGTCAGCGAGACCCGGGCGCCGAACACCAGGCGGGAGAGCACGTCGCGCCCGAGCGCGTCGGTGCCGAGCCAGTGCTCGGCACCGGGCGGCAGGCGACGGCCCAGCATGTCCATGTCGGTCGGGCTGTCGAGCGGCAGCAGGTCGGCGAGCAGCGCCGCCGCGATGACGAGGAGCAGCCAGCCCGCCGCCATCCAGGTGACCATCCCGAGCGGCCGTCCGCGGACTTCCGATCCGATGGCGGCGTCGATGCCGACGTCAAGCGCGGCCATGTCGGATCCTCGGATCGAGCGCCGCGTAGAGGATGTCGACGGCGAAATTGATCAGCACGAAGCCGGCGGCGACGACCAGCACGACACCCTGCAGGACGACGAAGTCGCGCGCATAGATCGCGCCGACCAGCAGGCGGCCGATGCCGGGCAGCGCGAAGATCGTCTCGACCACCAGCGCGCCGCCGATCAGCCGGCCGATGTTGATGCCGCTCACCGTGACCAGGGTCAGCGAGGAGGGTTTGAGCGCATGCACCAGCAGGATGCGCGACGGCCGCAGGCCCTTGGCCTTGGCCATCGCAATGTAGTCCTCCTGCAGGGTGGCGATCATGTCGCTGCGCAGCACCCGCATCAGCACCGGCCATTCGCCCAGCGCCAGCGCCACCGCCGGCAGCACCAGGCTGCGGACATTGCCCGCCGGATCCTCGTCGAACGGTACCCATCCGGTCGCCGGCAGCACCCGCAGCCGCACCGCGAACAGGTAGATCAGCATGATCGCCCACAGATAGACCGGCACCGACAGCATGCCGAAGGCGCTGCCGGTCATCAGCCGGTCGAGCATCCCGCCCGGCCGCAGCGCACAGACGATCGCCAGCGGAACGCCGATGGCGAGGCCGCAGGCCTCCGCCAGCAGCATCAGCTCGAGCGACACCGGCAGCCGGCCAGCCACGGCGCCGATCACGGTCTCGCCGGTACGGAACGAGCGGCCCAGATCGCCTTGCACGACGCCGGCGAGCCAGTGCAGGTAGCGCCACCAGATCGGCTGGTCGAGCCCCATGTCGTGGCGCAGCGCCGCGACCTTGTCGGGCGTCGCCTGGTCGCCGAGCATGGCGACCGCGAGGTCGCCGGGCAGCAGCGCGGCGACCAGGAACGTCAGCAGCGTGACGGCGAGCAGCACCGGAACCAGATGCAGCAGCCGTCCGCCCACGAAGCGCGGCATCGTGCGCTACTCGAGCCAGGTCCCCGACACGTCGATGATGCCGCTGTAGATCTTCGGCAGCCCTTGGAGCTTCTTCTTGGCGATCGCGTAGTAGGTGTTCTGAAAGGTCCAGAACCAGATCGCCTCGCGGTTGACGAGGCGGGCGATCGCGCAATAGTCGTCGGTCCGCGCCTGCCGGTCGGCAGTGGCGCGCGCATGCTCGAGCA